>JAFDEE010000006.1 GCA_019310525.1 Deltaproteobacteria bacterium
ATGCCATGCCCTTAACCTTAGAGGTAATGATATCTTATCGGACACTACCATGTACTCCTTTGATATTTCTAAATAAAAGGATCTCATCAAAATTTTGAAACGCTCAGTTTAGGTCATATGTTTCCTGAATCTTGCAAGCGTCGAGTTTGCCGAAGATGCAAGGCATCGCCGCACCCCGTGCCGTGATCACTCTGATCCGGCGCCGGAGAGATGGCTGGCCACGGGCTCAAGGAGTAGACTGGTCGAGACCTTTGAAAAACGTTCAATTTTGTTCAAGGTCAAGGAAGGCGAAAATTTCAACCGCAGGAATACATTTAGTATTTTGAGGATTGAAATTTGAGCCTGACGCCGCAATTGAAAGGTCTCTGGTCCTTACCCGTAACTTTTTAAGTGGAGTCGGAACCCATGGAAGACAAGTTGCCTCCTCGCCTTACACGTACCGTGACCGGGGCGGGATGAGCCTCTAAACTCCCTCCAGGGGACCTGGACAAGGCACTCTGTGGCTTGGAATTTCCAGCCGACGAGAACCTCATCGTGGGCCTGGACCGGGCGGACGACGCGGGGGTTTACAGGGTCACCGATGATATCGCAATCATCCAGACCGTCGATTTTTTCACCCCTGTGGTTGATGATCCATACTGGTTCGGGCAAATCGCCGCTGCAAACGCGTTAAGCGACGTTTACGCCATGGGGGGAGTTCCCAAGACCGCCATGAATCTCGTGGCCTTCCCCCGCCGTGAGATGGATCTTTCCGTGCTGAGAAAAATCATCCAGGGGGGCTTAGACAAAATGAAAGAGGCCGGCGTCGTCCTTGTGGGCGGCCACAGCGTGGAGGACAAAGAACTCAAGTACGGCCTTTCCGTCACGGGCTTCATCCATCCGGACCGGGTATTGACCAAGAAGGACATCCGGCCTGGAGACCGCCTGATCCTGACAAAGCCCCTCGGGACGGGAATCATCAATACTGCTATCAAGGGAGGCATGGCCTCGCCCGAACTCATTGAAAAGGTGACCCGGCTGATGGCCACCCTGAACCGCAGGGCGGCGGAAATCATGGGAGGTTTTCCGGTCCATGCCTGCACCGATATCACGGGGTTCGGACTCCTGGGGCACCTAGCCGAGATGGTCGTGGATTCGGAGGCGGGGATCACCATCCACTCCCGGGACATCCCGGTCATCCCCGAGGCCCTGGATTTGGCCGCAATAGGCCTCGTTCCGGGAGGGACACACCGTAACCGGGAATTTCGATCCACTATGGTCGACCTTGATCCCCAGGTGGGACCTGTCATGCAGGACATCCTCTACGACCCCCAGACATCGGGGGGGCTGTTGATCTGCGTGGACGGTGCCTCAGCCGACGCTCTCCTGGACGCGCTCGTTACCGGGGGGGTTGAAGATGCCGCCGTAGTGGGTGAAGTCCTTCCCTCGCCCGTGGAGCGAATAGTAGTCACATAGGACCTGAATCCCGCAGTGAGCGGAGCCATGGAAGGCGGAACGAACGGGGTGAAGAGAATATGCCGAACTCTGCATGAAGCAGCAAACTCTATTTGGGGTAAAATGAAATGAAGAAAGAAATCGACTGCCGTGGGCTGGCCTGCCCGGCCCCGGTGCTGGAGACAAAGAAGGCGATTGAAGAGGACAAGCCCAGCCTCATACGGGTGACCGTAGACAATGAAGCAGCGAGGCAAAACGTGACCCGGTTCCTGGAAACTCAAAAGTACCAGGTCTCCGTGGAAAAGGACGATGCTGGTTTCCACGTCACCGGGATCAAGGAGGAGAAGGCATCAACGGAGGAGGCAACCTCTGCGGATCGTCTTGAAGCGGCCGGAAAGAAAATACTGATCATGGTGGCCACAGACCGAATGGGTCATGGGGACGACGGGCTGGGCAAGAAACTGCTGATCAATTTTCTGACCACCCTGGAAGAAATGGGCAAAGACCTGTGGCGCCTGGTCTTTGTAAACAACGGGGTCAAGCTCACTATCGACGGATCGGAAGCCCTTCCGGTCTTAAAGAGACTGGAGGAGAATGGGATCACCATCCTGGTGTGCGGGACCTGCCTCGATCACTTCGATCTTCTGGACAGGAAAAAGGTGGGAGAGACCACCAACATGCTGGATATTGTCACGGCCATGCAACTGGCCGACAAAGTGATCAATATCTGATATTTCGCCCTGAGGAAAGGGCGGCAAGCCCCCCTACTATTGAATGGAGGCAATCTGGTCCAATTCCGTGGCCCCGATCGTCTTTTCAATGTTCAGGAGGATCTTAACGCCGCCTTCCATCTTGGCCATGCCGAGGATATATTCCGTGTCCAGCTTCGTCCCGAAGGTGGGGGTGGCCTCGATGTCTTCCTCTTTGATGTTGAGAACCTCAGAGACGGAATCCACAACGATACCGATAACCATCTGGCCGGATTCCTGTTCGATCTCCACCACAATGATACAGGTCCGTTCGGTGTATTCCGTCTCCTCCATCCCGAAGCGAAGCCGCAAGTCGATCACTGGGATGACCTTCCCCCGTAAGTTAACGACACCCTTCACAAAATCCGGAGTCCGGGGAACGGGGGTAATGGGCATCATGCCTATGATCTCCTTGATTTTCAGGATCCCGATCCCGTATTCCTCGCCGTCGAGAGAAAAGGTGAGGTATTTCCCCTCCTTTTGACCCATGACATTGATCGCTTGGCCCATCTTTTCCGCCAGTTCAGCCATTTCCTGAACCTCCCTGTTTCCGGGTCGTTCTGAACCTCAATGGGGTCCTGTTCTCATCCATCGGCACCTCAGGGCATTTCCTTGAATACTTTTCAGTGAAAACGACACAACGAAGATCCGAAATAAGCCGCTTCGTGAAGATCCTTTTACCCCTCCTCGGACAGACGTTCACGCATAATTTGGGTTTAAAGGTCTCCAAAGCAGGCGGGATGAATCATGCGGGGACTTTGACGAAATGGTGAGCGATGCCATGGTGGGATGGAGGAAGGATGAAAGTCTCTTGACTGTCACGGGTAGGGAAAGTGATGCGGCCGGTTCATTTCCGCCCCATCATCAGGCAGGTGCCCACGGCCCGTCATCCCCGTTTTTCCATCCATCCAGAGCATCTTTCAGGGCCTTTCTTTTCTCCTCCGTGAAAGTCTTCCACCCAGGATCAGCCTTCAGATTGGGGAGAACAGCGGAGCCTGAAATTCCCTTGTTCTCAAGCTTTTTCATCAAACTGGCCATCTGCTTTTTCTTTTCTTCTTCCAGTTGGCTGGTATAATCCCACAATTTCTTCCTGAGCGGACCTGTCTCAAGGCCAAGGACATCTTCCATGGCTTGAAAAACGGCTTCCTCGTTTTTTCCGGGCTCCAATCGATTCAGGACTTCTTCCGTCAAAAGTCGCCGGGCGAGATCTTCGTCCTGCTTCCAAAGATCAGAGGCTTCCCTCTTCATGCGATGAATGTCCAGGGCTCCGTCGATGTATCTCTGAACAAGGCCCTTTACCTTACCTTTAATTTCCTGCTCCCGAAAACCTTTCTTCTCCTCCTCGCTCACGCTGATTCCCTGGAGCTTTTCCATGATGATGTCCATCGTACTCCGTATCTCACCCATGAAGGCACACCTCCACCCTTTCTTACCTTTCAATCAGTCGGGAACATACCCCCAGCCTGCTTTCGTTCCCGGTAAAGCCGGGGTCTCATCCTTTCTCCTCTCCGGATGAAACAGACGGACATTTCTGATGCGTGGGATGCCCGTTGGAATCCCTTTCCACTGAGAGGATTCTGAAAGTACCAAGAACCTTTTGAAAGGTAGTAACGTCCGTTTCCGAAAACTTGTCCTCTTCTGCATTGTACCGGATACTGTAATACCATTCATCGTTGAGGAATCCATAGTAGAGGGTCCTGAAACGATGTCCTTTCCTGGTCCGATAAGTGAACTCGATTTTAAACCCATTGTAACCGTTCACTTCCGCAGGGCTGATTTCAAGTACATTCAGGTCCAGCACATCCTCATCGGATGCGATTTCTTCCCGAACCACCTCAGCCGCCTCAAGCGGGACCATCCCTGGATCAAACCCGCGCTTGGCATGTTTGAAGGGTTTTTCAACAGGCCGTTGCTGGATCAGGATATACTGAGAAAAGGGGTCTTCTCGGGTAAACATGACAAACTTGGAGACATTGATCCTTATCCAGTGATCAGGAGCGGCATAGGAAAAACGTAGCGGGACCTTCGACCCGGATCCGCCCCCATGGGGAGAGGAAGCACATGCAGTGAGGGCAGCAAGTGCGAGGATGAAAAGGCTTTTCATGAGTCTATCCATACTCGTTTTCATTTCAGTCCACCTTGCTGGAATTATTTGTATTTAGTGTCCATCCATAAATAGGCAATTTGGTTCAAGGTCAAGGAAGGCGAAGATTTTAACCATCCCGCTCAGAATACCAAGCGGCAGAGGCACCATACATTGAAGTATTTCGAAGATTAAACCCAAATTATGCGTGAAAAATGAAATAGATTTTTATTACAATATGTTAAAGCATTCTGAGAGCACCCGATGGGTGAAGGGTAAAAGGATGTTCCCTCCGCTACGTTCCCGCCAAACAGCCGGCGGGCAGGCGCTACGCCGTCCATGGCTCCGCTCACTGCCGATTTTGGCCCTTCCGCTCTCCCTGCCTGCGGCAGGCAGGCTGCTCCAGAGCCAAAATAGGCCGCTCCGGGAAAATCCTTTTACCCTTCCTTGGACAAGCGTCCCACATAATTTGGATTAAATTTTGTCCACACTTCATTTGGACTTCCCACCCTTCGGATGGGTCCCCGGTTTGAGCCTGACGCAGCCTGGTCACGCCGTAGCCGTAGCGAAGGCGGAAGATTGGGGAAAAGGGCCATTTATGGATGGGCACTATTTACATAACCATCGAAGGAAACCCTCGCCCTTTCCGTGAGTCCATATATTACTGCATCATACCCTTTATGGAATCCAGAGGGCAACCCCCGAAAAACGTCCCATCGGGACTGAAGACCTTCCGGCTGCTGATATCGGGCGGACCTTCTCGATAACCCTTGTCGGATCCTCCCGGGAGATCCTGACCTTTTTGGGTTGTGCCAAGGTCCCCTGCCCTAACTCTCTCTAACATTCTGCAAGAATCATGCAACCTTTAAAAAACGATGCGATTCCGGCCTTTAGAGGAATCTTTATGTCCCTCGAGTGAATGGAAAAGTGCTCAAATGGGTACCTGGATTATACATATTCCCGTCAACGAACTATATCCGACATACCTCAGCAGATGGTGTTTCTCCATTCATCGCAACACCCGGGAGAAAACGTTCCCCTGAAACACGGATTGCCACCCCGCCTCCCGTCCCCGGCGGTTTTCCCTTAAAGATATTGACTAAAATCGGATCTTGGCTAGAATGAAATGTAGGCAAAAATGCTGTGTAGATGAGAAACCCTGAAGATCAACAGAGTGGGCATTACACTGGGCCCATAGGAAAAATGAAGTATACTATGGCCTTATGACAGGAAAAAAGACCTTTACCGGATTAAAGGAAAGGGGTAGGACCGGTATGAAAAAATTGTTTGCATTGCTGGTGTTGAGCATGTTTCTCTTTGGATGCGGTGCAGCAGCCAGGGAATCCGAATTCTGGCAACATGACACCCTTTACAAGAACTGGGATCACACCAAGTTCAGCCTCTGGGGATACAAACACCCTACCAAGGAGACTTACAAGAAATCCCTCGAACAGGGATGGTGGGGAATTGAGATTCCTTACATTCCGGCTGAGTAATTCCTTCCTCATTCAAGAGGCGGCCTGAGAAAAGGAGAGAAAATTATATACCCTGGCCTGAATGGATTCCAGGGGGCGGAGAAAGGATACGTTTCCCGACGTCCCTCAGGGTAGGATTGCTCGGGACGATCCATTACAACGGCTCAACCGCAGGCACCTCTCATATCCACCGACAGAAGCGCCTCGTGCATGGAGGATGTTGCGAGGCCGTTGAAAATATGCGATTTTGTTCACGGGCAAGTCTATGGCTTGCCCGTGAACAAATTTTTTCATTTTATGGCCGGGCCCCCTCCTAGTTCTGCCCCAATGCTTCCATGACCGCATTATGAATGACCGGCCGGAACTCCCTTATCTTCTCATTCTTACGGGAAGGGTGGATGCGGTTCGTGAGAAAAACGACGATGACATCCTTTTCAAGGTCCATCCATACGGATGTCCCGGTAAATCCCAGGTGCCCGACGCTCTTCTTGGAAAAAAGGCCCCCTGCGCTCGAATGCTCTGTTGAGGGCGTATCCCACCCCAGGGCCCAGGTATTCCCCTTTACCGTCTCCTGTCTCTCGAAAAAGAGTCTGACCGTCTCCGGCTCGAAGAAATCCTTCCGAACACCCAGATAATGCCCGCGCAGCATATCGAGTAAAACGTAGACTTCCTCCGCGGTTCCGAACAACCCCGCGTGCCCGGAATACCCCCCTAAGGCGTAAGCGTTCTCATCGTGCACTTCCCCGCGAAGGATCTTCCTGCGCCAGGGGCACTCCTCCGTTGGAGCTATATCCTCCAATCCGACCCCCTCAGGCGCCTGCGGGAATCCGCCGAGGAACGTCCTCCGCAATCCCAAGGGACCGTAGAAATGCCTTTCCAAAAAAGTGGGGAGGGCCTCTCCGGCAGCCTCCTCGACGACCCATTCGAGAAGCATGAAGCCCGGGTCGCTGTAAACGGCCCTGGTCCCTGGGGGATATTCCAGGGGCAGCCCTAGTATTTGCTCCCTTAACAGTCTTTTCCTGACATCGGGAAGGAAATGTACCAGGTGAAGGTAGAAGGGTCTCCACGCCGGTAGACCAGAGCAATGGCTGAGGAGTTGGCGCGGAGTAATAGATCCCTTTTCTCCGAGACCGCCAAAGGACAGGATTCCACCGAGGGGCCGATCCAGGTCGAGTTGTCTCCTGTCTACCAGGCTCATCATGGCCAGGGCCGTGGCAAGGGGCTTGGTAAGAGAAGCCAGGTCAAAGATCGTGTCCCTTTTCATGGGAAGTTTCCGGGGCCGGGTGGATTGATACCCGGCGGCCTCGAAAAACACTATTTTCCCTTTCCAGGCCGCCAGGAGCACGGCTCCCGGATAGATACCCGCACCCGCACCTTCCGAAATGAGCTTTTTCAGCCTCACGCTCTCAGGATTTTCAAGAACCCTCACCTTCCACCCCCATTGTGCAGGACGATCCAGGCCAACTCCCATTTACACGGCAAGGACGGATTCCTCATATTGGGCTACGACAGCATCTGCGGTCACAAGGAGCAGGCCTTCTGTGCGGGCCTGAGCAAGAAGCATGCGATCAAAAGGGTCTTTGTGAAGTGGCGGCAACGACTCAACCCGTAAGGCATGTTCGGCGGTTACAGGCAGCTCGGTGTACCCGTGGGCAACAAGCCCTTTTCTGAAACGGTAGGCATCAACCTTGAAATCCTTCCGGCCAAGGCCCAATTTTATGATGATTTCCCAGATGCTTACTGCGCTGAAAAACAGTGTGTTTTCAGGTGAGGTCAAAATTGTACGCACTGATTCGGTAAGCTTTTCGGGCACTCCTGCTGCCAACAGGAGGATGTGCGTGTCAAGCAGCAGTTTCACGACTCTTTTCCCCCCTCAAAAAACACCCTGATCTCTGATCCTCCCATGGTGTCGAAATCATCAGGGACTGAAATACTACCTGACATAAATCCAAGTTTCCCATTCCCCTGCTTTTCTTCGTCGGCCAGAGGCACGACCTTGACCAGCGGTTTTCCCGCCTTGGCAATAACAAATGCCTTTCCTCGTGCAGCCTCATCGACGAGCCGGGACAGATGAGTTTTCGCCTCGTGAATATTGATAGTCTCCATATATAACAAATACCCCCTCAGCTGAATTTAGTCCAATAAACTTAGTTTAACCAAAAACCATCACTTCCTGTCAACCTTAAAATCGCGATGAGGAGGTTAAACCCGTACTGCAGTTGAGGTATACAATAAATATTTCACTACACCTAAAACTCATAAGAGCGGCCTTGACAATGGAGTCCACAGCATACTAACTAATCCCAGTTTCTTATTCCAATCCTGGCAACAAAAGTGAGGGAGACCATGCCGACACATACATTGATCGCCGGTCACGGCCGATTCAAAGAGCATTTCAGCAAAAACCGGGACTTCTTTCTGGCCCTTGCCCAGAAAGGACAATCTCCCAAGGTTTTATGGGTCGGGTGTTCCGATTCCCGGGTGGTTCCGGAACAGATCATGGGGGCGGATCCCGGAGAATTGTTCATCATCAGGAACATCGCCAATATCGTTCCTCCTGTGGGCAAGGGGGCTGATTCCGTTGGAGCGGCCATCGAGTATGCCGTTCTTCACCTCCAGGTGCCCCACATCGTGATCTGCGGGCATACGGAGTGCGGAGGGATCAAGGCCCTCGGAGAGGCCCTCGACATGGAGCACGAGCCCCATATTACACGCTGGCTTGAAAACGCCCGCCCCGCCCGGGAACGGGTGGAGGCAAGTGCCGGTTCCGAAATCGATCCCTACCTGGAAACCATCAAGGCCAACGTGCTGCTTCAAATGGAACACCTCATGACTTACCCCTGCGTCCGGGAAGCGGTGGAGGCCGGCCGCCTGACGATCCACGGGTGGCTCTATGATCTTCATAATGGAGATCTCTTCAGCTATAATGACAGCGAAAAAGGATGGACTCCTCTTTCCCTTCCCGGGCAAGAATGAGGCGGGGAACCCCCGCCCCGGGGGTCTTCAGAGATTCATTCCTCTCCGGTGTGGGTTGACCTCTCCGTTCTTTCCCGCCGGGTCCGGCACACCTTCAATCTGAATCCCTTCTTCCCTTCCCCTAAAAGGATTTGAACGGGCCCCCCGATCGGGGCCCATGTAAATTCTCCTCGGTAGGCCGCAAGACAGACCCCCACCACGAAATTTCTGCGGGGGTCGCTTAAATCCTGATCTTAGGGAAATCGGACAAGAGCTCCACCGAGAGCCCCTATTGAGCCGGTTTCGGGGGAAAATTATCCTTGACAATTTCGGACGGCTTAACTATAAAACGAACGTTCGTTTGACTATCAGCCGATTTCGGTATCATGACATGTCCAAGCCCAAGAACCCGGAAAAGCGCAAGGAGATTCGAAGGGTCGTAGCCCGCCTTTTCGCCGTGAAGGGTTACCATGGCACTTCCATGCGGGAGATCGGACGGACTCTCGGCATGAACCAGTCCTCCCTCTACCATTACTTTTCGAGCAAGGAAGAGATCCTCTTTCTCATCATGAACGAGGCCATGGATGAGGCCCTCGCAGTCCTGAGGGATATTTGTTCTTCTAACCTCTCCCCGGAAGAGAAGCTCGACCGTGTCCTGGCTTTTTATACCCGCTATTATGCGGGGGACCAGGACAGCCTTTCCCTGCTGGTAAACGAGATGAATTCCCTGGGCAGGGAATACCGGCAGGTTCTGGTGGAAAAGGAGAGGGAGTATGTAAAGCTCATCCGGTCCATTTTGGAAGAATTGATGCGGACCCGGAAGATGAAGGACATCGATCCCACTATCGCCACTTTCGCCTTTTTCGGCATGGTCCATTATACGATCAAGTGGTACCGAAAGGATGGCCCCATCGGGCCTGACCGCTTGGCCGACCACTTTGTAAAGATCTTTACGAAAGGAATCCTGTACCCGCCATGACACCTTTCCGGCCTACCTACTGGAACATCCACCCCGTCTGGGCCTTCTACCTCCTGGCAGGAGTCGCCTTGGCGATCTTCGGGGCGGGTCTTGCCTCTCGAATCAGCCTTTGGCTAAGGGGGACCAGGTCCCGGGTTCCCTCTTTCCCGAAGGAAGCTCTTAAAAAGCTTCTTCTCGACGCTTTGCTGGGACGGAGGATATTCAGGGGAGACGCCGCTGCGGGGACTATGCACCTCCTCATCTCCTGGGGTTTCCTCGGCCTCTTCCTGGGGACACTCCTCCTCTCGGCGGACTACTGGTTCGAAGGCTTTCTCCAGGGCCGTGTATACCTTTGCTATGCCGTCTTCATGGAAATTTTCGGCCTGATGTTCACGGCAGGTATTCTCTGGGCCCTGGCACGCCGCTACCTTCAGCGGGTTCCCCGCCTCGAACGGCGCCTTGAAGACCTGATCATCCCCCTCTGGCTCATCGCGGTCTCCCTGTCGGGGTTCCTGCTCGAATCAAGCCGCCTCGCGGCCCAGGACCCTGCCTGGGCGACTTGGTCCTTTTTCGGGTATATCTTCGCCCCGCTCTGGCATGACGGCCAAAGGGCGCTTCACGCCTATCTATTCCTGTGGTGGGGGCATGCTGTACTGAGCTTGGGACTGATCGCCTATATCCCCTATTCCAAGTTGTTTCACCTCCTTTCGGCCCCCGCAGCTATATACCTGAGCAACAGGCCGGTTCATATCCTTCCGGCCGAAGTGCTACAGGAGGGACATCGGCCTTACTCGCTGGACAGCCGGATATTCCTGGATGCCTGCACCCGGTGCGGTCGCTGCACCGAGGTCTGCCCCGCCGCCTTGGCCGGCGAGCCGTTTTCACCCAGGGATTTCATCCTCTGGGCCCGGCAAAATATCTCGGCCGATCGTCCCCTGCCAATAGGAGAAGCAGGCCTTAAAACCGACTTCACCGAGGAAAGAATCTGGCACTGCACCACTTGCAGGGCCTGTTTGGAGGTCTGCCCGATCTATGTACCCACGCCCGATACCCTCCTTGAGGCCAGGAGCTGGTCCGTGGAGAATGGAGGCGGCATGCCGCCGCTCCTCGGCCGCTCCCTCAAGACCCTCTACAAGTACAACAACCCCTGGGAGGCGACCAAGAAGAAGAGAGCCGCCTGGGCCGGAGATAGGAATATACCTGATATCAGCAAGGGTGAAGAAGTCCCTTTGTGCTACTTCGTGGGGTGCACGACCGCAATGGATTCCCGGGCCCGTTCCCTTGCTTGCTCCCTCGCGGACGTCCTGGCCCACGCGGACATCTCCTTCGGCACCCTGGGCAAGAAGGAACCCTGCTGCGGGGACATCGCCCGCCGGGCCGGTGAAGCGGGCCTTTTCGAGATGAAGATGGAGGATTGCATGGAGCTGTTCATGCGATGGGGGGTCACAGACATCGTTACTTCCTCCCCCCACTGCTTTCATACCATGAAAAACGACTATGCCGCCTTCAAGGTCCGCCCCGGGGACGGGGAGACGGCCTTCCGCGTCCGGCATTACTCCCAGCTACTCGATGAAATCCTCCAAAAGGGGGCGCTAGCCTTCACCCGATCCCTCGATTTGCGGGTCACCTTTCACGATCCCTGTTACCTGGGGCGATACAACCGTGTGTTCGATGCTCCCAGGAAGGTGATCCAGGCGATTCCAGGCGTCAAACTCCTGGAAATGCCCCACACCATGGAAAACAGTCTCTGCTGCGGGGGCGGAGGCGGGCGAATGTGGCAGGAAGAACTGGACGGGAATCCCAAGATGTCCGAAATCCGGATCCAGGAAGCCGCAGAGACCGGGGCCGAGGTCCTGGTGACGGCATGCCCCCTTTGCCTGATCATGCTGGAAGACGCCCGCAAAACCGCGGGACTCGAGGACCGGCTCAGGGTGATGGACCTCAATGAACTGGTGGTACTGGCCCTCGGGCTTAAAAATGCAACGGAAGGGGTCAAGTGAAAATCATTTTGCCTTACCTCAGCTGCGCCCGCTACGTTTTTCTGCACACTGTTAAGCATAAAAAATTACCAGAGACCGGGAGGAAAGAAGCATGGAGATCATCGTTTGCATCAAGCAGGTCCCCGAGGTGATCGACGCCGAACTGGAAATCGACCGGGACGGGACGGACATCGACAGGGAGGATCTGGAATTCGACATCAACGAATGGGACAACTACGCGGTGGAGGAGGCCGTTCGGATCAAGGAGCGCCACGGCGGAAAAGTCACGGTGGTGACCCTGGGTGACGAAGAGAGCGAAGACGTCCTCCGCCAGGCCCTTGCAATGGGGGCGGATGAGGCCATACGGATCGACTGGGACGGATTCGAAGGTTCTGACGCAGCCGGGATCGCCAGGGGACTATACCGTGCCCTCAAGGGTGTGCCCTTCGACCTCATCCTTACCGGGGTCCAGGCGTCTGATGACGGCTGGGGCCAGGTCGGTCTCACCTTGGCGGAATATTTCGGCCTCCCATACGCCTCCCTGGTGGTGGGGATAGAGGTGGAGGAGGGAACCGTGATCGCCACCCGTGAATTGGAGGCGGGAATCCAGGAGAAGGTTCTTCTTCCTCTTCCCGCCCTCATGACCATTCAGAGCGGGATCAATATTCCCCGCTACGTCTCCATCACCGGGATCCGCAGCGTGCGGAATGTGGAGATCCGGGAAGTTGATGCGGGCGATCTGGGTCTCGGGGAAGAAGAGATCGGCGCCGGAGCCTCGGCCCTTGAATCCATCGCCCTCTCCCTGCCGGAGGCAGGTGATGGTGCGGAGATCCTAAAGGGGAGTCTTGAAGAGGTCTGCGAAAAGGTCGCTTGGATCATTCGTGAGAAAGGAGGGACGGCATAAATGGAAGAGATCCTGGTGCTCGCCGAACACAGGCAGGGGCAAGTCAGGGATATCACTTTCGAGATCCTGACGCTTGCAAATCGACTAGGCATTGAGAGGGAGGCAACGGTCTCGGTCCTCTTATCCTGCGGAGGAGAGGCATACCCGGGTGAAAAGGAACTGGCAGCCTCCTGCGACGACCTCCTGGTCATAGGTGATGAAGGGCTTGCCCATTACAACGCCGACCACTACCTCGCTGTCCTTGAAAGGGTCTTGGCGGAAAGACGCCCCAGGTTCATCCTGATGGGACACACATCCATGGGGATGGACCTAGCCCCTTCCCTGGCCGCCCGGCTTTCCATCCCCCTCGTCACCGACTGCCTGGAGGTGGAGGCGACCTCCGGAGGGCTTCAGATCCTCCGCCAGATGTATGGGGGCAAGATCCAGGCCCGTATCTCCTTGAAACCCTCCGAACAATATCTCCTGACCATCCGGCCGGGGTGCTTTGAGTGTCGGCGCGGTCAAGGAAAATCGGCCCATCTCAAGGTGCTCGACTCCCATGACTGGACCGGCCTGAGGGGCCGCCGATTTCTGGAATACCTTGAAACCGGGCCGGCGGATGTGGATATTGCGGAAGCAGACATTCTGGTCTCTGTAGGACGCGGCATCGGGAAACCCGAAAACATTCCCCTGGCACAGGAATTCGCGGACGCCATCGGCGCCACCCTCTCCTGCTCCCGCCCCGTGGCCGACGAGGGATGGCTCCCTAAAAGCCGCCAGGTCGGGACATCGGGAAAGACCGTGAGGCCCAAAGTTTACATCGCCTTAGGGATCAGTGGGGCCTACCAGCATCAGGCGGGCATGAAAAATTCCGGCACCATCATCGCCGTGAACAAGGACCCCCAGGCTCCCATCTTCGGCTTCGCCCATTACGGCATCATCGGGGATGTCATGAAGGTACTGCCCATCCTTAAGGAGAAATTCGCCTGAGGGGCGGCCCGACCCATCACCCCCCGGAAATCCGCCAGCAAAGCAAGGAGAAGAAGGATGGACTTTTCACTCAGCAAGGAACAACGGGATATCGTCAGGGCTGCGAAAAAATTCGCCCGGGCAGAGTTCCCGGACAGGGCCCTGGAGTTTGACAGGGAAGAGACCTTTGACCTGGATCTCTGGCGAAAGGCCTGCGAGCTGGGTTTCGTCGGGGTGTTCATCGGAGAGGCATACGGCGGAGCCGGGTTGGGATTTTTTGAGCATTCCCTCATCTCCGAAGAGTTCTGGGCCGTGGATCCCGGCATCGGGCAGGCTATTCTCTCCACCACCTTCGGCTCAGAACTGCTCCTTCTCTATGGAACGGAAGAGCAAAAACAGTCCATCCTTCCCCGCCTGGTATCGGGCAAGGCCGTCATGGGAACGGCCATCACCGAGCCCAACGCGGGCTCGGACGTTGCAGGCGCCATGACCTCGGCCGCCAAGGATGGGCAGGAATGGGTCATCAACGGGAGCAAGATGTTCACAACAAACGGCACCATTGCCGATTTCATTCTCCTCTTTTGCAGGACGGATCCCGACAACCCCTCCCGCCACGGCCGCCACAGCTTCATCCTGGTGCCCACAGACACCGCAGGCTTCAAGGCCAAGAAGATCCGAGGGAAAATGGGTATTCGGGCATCGGACACGGCCGAGCTCTCCCTGACGGATGTCCGCGTCCCCCTGGATAATCTCGTGGGGAAAGAGGGCGAAGGATTCCGGCAGCTCATGGCCTTTTTCAACCGCACCCGTCCCCACGTGAGCGCCCAGGCCGTGGGCCTGGCCCGGGCCGCCCTGGAAGAGGCCCTTCGCCACACAAAGGAACGGCGTCAATTCGGACGCCCCCTTGCCTCTTTCCAGGTGACCCAGTTCAAGCTCGCGGAAATGGCGACCTGGATCCGTGCGGCGCGAAACCTTTACTACGAGGCCGCATGGAGCGTGGATCAGGGCAAGGTGGATCATGCCCTGATTGCCATGGCCAAGTGGTTTTCAGCGGAGACCGCCGTGCGTTGCGTTGACGAAGCCCTCCAACTCCACGGGGGATATGGATATATCGACGAGTACAGGATCAACCGTCTTTACCGGGCCGCCAAAATACTGGAGATCTATGAAGGCACCAAGGAGATGGAAAAGACCATCATTTCACGCTCCCTTATCGGATCGATATAAACCCCTATCGGCTGAAGCCGATAGCTTTAGGGGCCAAGTGAAAATCATTTTCACTCACTCGCCCCCTGGACCCTTTGAATCCTTGAACCCTATTTTTGAAAACGATCGAACTGATGTGTTAGTCTGAAAGCGTAAGTTTCTCTCATTCCCCGAATGGGACAAAAAATGAGTTTGACACCTCTTCATGTATTTTTTATAATTTTTGAAATTTTATGGACGATTTTTTCAGTTTTTTGTTTTATTTTTGAGGAAAACACCATAAAAATCACCTTATCATCGTCTTACCCAGGGAGGAAACCATGACAGGGGATGCCGAACTCACAAAAACGCCGCTCAACACCTGGCACAAGGCCAACGGCGGTCAAATGATCGACTTCGGGGGATGGGAGATGCCGGTCCAGTATAAAACCGGCATCATTGAAGAACACCTGGCCGTCCGCAAGGCAGGCGGCCTTTTCGACGTGAGCCACATGGGCCGTTTCCGGATCAAGGGCAAGGACAGGATCGCCTTTCTCCAGCACGTCCTGAGCAACAATGCCGAGGCCCTCGAGCCGTGGCAGGCCCAGTACACCCTGGTGCCCAATCAGGAGGGGGGTGCCATCGACGATGCCTACCTTTACCGGTTCGGGGAAGAAGACTACCTGCTCGTGGTCAATGCGGCCAATCGCGGGAAGGTCTGGGACCACTTTCAAGAGCAGGCCCGGGATTTTGGTGATGTCCGCCTCGAGGACCATACCCATGCCCTCGGCATGATCGCCTTCCAGGGTCCCGGGACCAAGGCCGTCCTTGAAAAAGCCATGGAGGGAGGCCGACTGCCGGAACCCATGCGGAACAGGCTCTCGGAAGGGATCATCGCCGGGACTCCCGTACCCATAGCACGGACGGGTTACACGGGAGAACCCCTTTGCTTTGAGCTCTTTCCACCAGCCGACAAGACCGAGGCCGTGTGGTCGGCCCTTTATGAAGCGGGCAGGGACATGGGGATCCTGCCCATCGGGCTCGGGGCCCGGGACACCTTGAGACTGGAGGCCGGCATGCCCCTTTACGGCCACGAACTGGGGCTTGATCCGGAAGGCAAAGAAATCCCTATTTTCGCCATTACCTTGGCCCCCATGGCAGTGAGTTTCAACCCCCGGAAGGGGTCCTTCGTGGGCCGGGAGGCCCTTGAGCGCCAATTCCAGGCCCTTGAAAAGATCCGGAACGGCCTTTTGAGCAGTCCTCCAGAGGCCCTTCCCCGCCGCATTCATCCCGTTGCGATCCAGGACAAGGGAATCGCCCGCCAGGGGGATGAGGTTCTCCTGAGGGGGGAGAAAGTCGGAGTGGTGACCAGCGGTACGATGATTCCCTACTGGATCTTTGAAGGTGAGGGGGCCACCATGACCCTCACGGGGAAATCGGCCCGGAGGGCCATCGCCTTGGCCTTGGTGGATTCCACCCTCCAGCCCGATACGGACCTCGAGATCTCAGTGCGCAGGCGAAGGCTAAAGGGAAAAATCGTTCGCTGGCACGGCCGCTCCGAAGCCCCTCCATACTTCCGTTCGATCCCTGTGGATTTCGAAAAACCCAAACCAGGCGAACTCCTCGGGCAGGGCATGGAGAAGGCTGAAATCCTTCTTAAGAAAGGCATTGAAAATCACATCTGGAGGCAGACCCGGTGCATCAACCTGATCCCGTCTGAGCAGACCCCCTCTCCCCTGGTTCGGCTCCTGTCCGTGTCCGACCCAGTGGGCCGGTACGCCGAGCACAGGGAACTACTCGCCGCCTTCGAACAGGAGGTATTCTATTACCAGGGCACTGATTTCATCGCCTGGGTCGAGGAACGCCTGAAGGCGGAAATGGCCGACTACCTGGGTTGTCCCCTGGTCGAAGTGCGGCCGGTGAGTGGGCAGATGGCCAACATGACGGTCTTCAGCGCCTTCGTGGATTTCAAGAACCGCACAAACCGAAAGCGGGAGGCTGAACGAATCCGCCTGGCCATGAACAACCACATCGGCAAGGGCGGGCACCTGAGTTCACAGCCCATGGGGGCCTTAAGGGACTATATCGCCCGGGACCCCCTCACTGATCAATACGCCGTGATCAACTTCCCCGTCATGGAAGACAATCCTTACCGGATCGATGTCGAGGCCACCGGGAAGCTCCTTGAACAGGTGAATCCCGAGGTGATCATCTTCGGCAAAAGCATGGTGCTTCATCCCGAGCCGATTGCGGAGATCCGCAAACTCGTGGAAGGCCACAGGCCCCGCCCCCTGATCATGTACGATATGGCCCATGTCCTGGGGTTAGTGGGGCCCCATTTCCAGGAGCCTTTCAGGGAAGGGGCTGACATCGTCACCGGCTCCACCCACAAGACCTTCTTCGGGACCCAGAGGGGAGTGGTCGGAGGGGATTTCGAAGAAAATACCCCCGGCTTCGAGCTATGGGAAGCCATCGAACGGCGCGCTTTTCCAGGCATGGTGAGCAACCACCACCTCGGAAGTCTCCTTGGGCTCCTTCTCGCAACCATTGAGATGAACACCTTCAAGGACGAGTATCAGGCCCAGGTGATCCGAAACGCCAAGGCCTTCGCAAGGGGACTGAAGGAGGCGGGGCTTCAGGTGGAGGGGGATCCGGAGTGCGGCTATACCGAGACTCACCAGGTCATCCTCAACGTAGGTTACGGGAAAGGGCCAGGGGTTGCCCGCATCCTGGAAATGAACAACATCATCGTGAACTATCAGGCCACCCCCTTTGACGAGTCCTTTACCGCCAGCTCCGCGCTCCGCATGGGGGTCTCCGAGATGACCCGCTTCGGCATGAAGGAAAAAGATTTCGAGGCCCTGGCCCACCTCCTGGCCGAAGCCGTTCGGGGTAAGAACGTGAAGGAGGAGATTGTCAAGCTTCGTAGCCGTTTCCTGGAATTGGGCTATTGTCTCGATGACGGTCTACTGGCCCCCTTGAAGAAACAGCTCATAGATACCTTTTAGTCCTTCGGCGCCGTTTCCAGGGACACCGTTCCGGAAACGGCGCCTCCATGTTTCCAGACCCTTTCATTTACATTCCAGCCAGGTCTTGGAAAAGGTCTCGTCTATGGACACGGGGTAGTTTCCGTCGAAACAGGCCAGACAAAGGTCATCCCTGGGAATGCGGGTGGCCCGGACGAGATTTTCAAGGCTCAGGTAACCAAGGCTGTCCAATCCAATGTAGTCCCGGATCTCTTCCACCGATTTCTGTGCCGCGATCAATTCCCCTTTGCTGGAAAAATCGATCCCGTAATGGCAGGGAAAACGGTGGGGAGGGCAGCTTACAAGCATGTGGACTTCCCGAGCTCCGATGCCTTTCAGTGTCCGCATACGGGTCCTGGCCGTCGTGCCCCGGATGATGGAATCTTCGATGATGATCACCCGGCGGCCCCTGAGGAGTTCCTTTACCGGGTTCAATTTGACCTTCACCCCAAAGTCCCGCATGCTCTGGGAGGGCTGGATAAAGGTCCTTCCCACATAGTGGTTACGGATCATCCCCATTTCCAGCGGAATTCCTGAGGCCTGAGCGTATCCGATAGCGGCATAATTGCCGGAATCGGGGAACGGCATCACCAGGTCCGCGTCAATCGGGTATTCCTTGGCCAGGAGTTCCCCCTGCTTTTTCCGAAAGAGGTAGACGTTTTCGCCGTACACGTTGCTGTCAGGCCTGGCAAAATAGATGAGTTCGAAGATGCACTGGGCCCTGCGGGCCTGGTTCCGGGGTCGGATGCTTCGCAATCCTTCCTCGTTGATTACGATGACTTCGCCGGGCTCCACATCCCGGACATAGACGGCCTCTACGAGATCAAGGGCGCAGGTCTCGGAGGTGACGACAAAACCCTTGTCGTTGATCTTTCCAAGGCACAAGGGGCGGAATCCATTCGGGTCCCTGACCGCCACCAGGGCGTCCTCGCTCATGAGGATCAGGGAATAGGCTCCTTTTACCTGCTCCATGGTCCCGACCATGGCCTGCTCCAGTCCCTTCTTCATTCCCCGGGCCACCAGGTGCAGAACGACCTCGCTGTCCATGCTCGTCTGGAAGATGGAGCCCTGGCTCTCCATTTTCGTCCTGAGGCTTCGGGCGTTCACCAGGTTGCCGTTATGTGCTATGGCCAGGGTCTTCCCCGCATGTTGGACCCTGAAGGGCTGTGCGTTGACGAGAAGTGAAGAACCCGTCGTGGAATACCTCACATGGCCCAAGGCCATGTGGCCCTTCAGTCGATCCAGGATCTCCTGGGTGAAGATCTCAGGTACCAGGCCCATGGCCTTGTACTCGGCCACGTGACTTCCGTCCGATGCCACGATTCCGGCACTCTCCTGGCCTCTGTGCTGTAAGGCATAGAGCCCGAAATAGGTCAACCGCGCGGCCTCCGGGTGTCCGTAAACCGCGAAAATACCGCATTCCTCCCTGGGCCGTTCCGGCAAGGGGACCCGTGCATTGTTTTCGGGCACATGCATGGTTCGACTCATCTTCTGGAAAAGTGAACTGATACGGGGATCCCGGAACTCCACTCCAATCCCTGGGACACGCCTTACTCCCTGAAATGCTGAATCAGGCTGTCCATTTCGTGGTATTCCTGCAAGGTCTTCACCTTCAGGTCCCCTTCCAGCATGGACTTGATGCCCAGGGCGGTGGCCCTGGCACCCGCCAGGGTTGTGGTGTAGGGGATTTCCAGGATCAGGGCCGTGCGGCGGATCTCGTAGGATTCGGAGACGGCCCGCTTACTGCTCGTGGTATTGATCACGAGATCGATCTCGCCGTTTTTCATGAGGTCTAGGATATGGGGGCGTCCTTCCCTGACCTTTTTTACCGCCTCGTTGGGGATGCCCTGGCGGGAAAGAAACTCGGACGTCCCTCGGGTGGCCACAATTCTAAATCCCAGCTTGTGGAATATCTTGGCCGTATTCAGTACAGCAGTCTTGTCCTCGTCCCGGACGCTGATGAACACCGTCCCCGACGTCGGCAGTCTTTGGCCCGCAGCCAACTGACTCTTTGCGTAGGCCAGCCCAAAGGATTGATCGATCCCCATGACCTCCCCGGTGGATTTCATTTCGGGTCCTAAAAGGGTATCCACTCCCGGGAATCGGTCAAAGGGGAAGACCGATTCTTTCACACAAGTATGGGTCATGGTCACTTCCCTGCGCAACCCCAGATCCTTAAGCTTAAGGCCCATCATCACCTTGGTCGCAAGCTTGGCCAGGGGGATTCCGGTGGCCTTGCTCACAAAGGGAACGGTCCTCGAAGCCCTCGGGTTGACCTCCAGGATATAGATCTCGTTGTCTTTCACCGCGTATTGGATATTCATCAATCCCACGACACGGAGTTCCCGGGCGAGGGCCTTGGTCTGGGACCTGATCTGTTCCAGGATATTAGGCTTGAGGGAGATGGGAGGCAAGACACAGGCACTGTCGCCGCTGTGTATTCCCGCCTCCTCGATATGCTCCATGATTCCGCCGATCACGGTTTCATCGCCGTCGGAGATGGCGTCCACGTCGATCTCCACGGCACGCTCCAGGAACCGGTCGATGAGCACGGGCTTTCCCGGTGAAACCTCCACCGCGCTCAAGATGTACCGTTCCATGTCAGCCTGATCGTAAATGATCTCCATGGCCCTCCCACCCAGGACAAAGGAAGGCCTCACAACCACGGGGTACCCGACCTCCGCCGTAACCCTCAGGGCCTCCTCAGGGCTGTATGCGATGTCGTTTCTAGGTTGACGCAGGTTGAGTTTTTTAAGCAGTTTCTGGAACCGCTCCCGGTCCTCGGCCCGGTCGATGCTGTCCGGACTGGTCCCGAGGATACGCACCCCGGCCTCGGCCAACGGAACGGCGATGTTGAGGGGAGTCTGCCCTCCGAACTGGACGATCACCCCCTCGGGATTTTCCTGCTCGATTATGTTAAGCACATCTTCCCGGGTCAGGGGCTCGAAGTAGAGTTTGTCGGAGGTGTCGTAGTCTGTGCTCACGGTCTCCGGGTTGCTGTTGACCATGATGCTCTCGATTCCGAGTTCCCTGAGGGCGAAGGATGCCTGGACGCAACAATAGTCGAACTCGATCCCCTGGCCGATCCGGTTGGGACCGCCACCTAGGATGACAACCTTTCTTTTCCGCGTGGAGCGGATCTCGTTTTCCTCCTCATAGGTGGAGTAATAGTAGGGCGTGTACGCCTCGAATTCCGCCGCGCAGGTATCCACAAGCTTGTAGACAGGGGTGACCCCCTTTCCGGTTCGCCACTCCCGGATTTCCTGTTCCGTCCTCTCGAAAAGGGTCGCCAACTGAAGGTCCGAGAAACCGAGTTCCTTGACTTCCTTCAGCAACTCCGGATCCCAGTCTCTTGGGGAAACGCCCCGGCGGGCTTGATCCCGGAGCTTTTTTTCCATCTCGTGGATCTCCCGGATGTGGAAGAGGAACCATGGATCGATGTGGGTCAGGTCCCGGATTCTTTCGATGGGCATCCCTTTTTCAAACGCTCGCAAAATGTAAAAAATCCGCTCGGAGTTGGGTTCAATGAGTTTCTTTTCGATTTCCTGGATATCCGGGTCCGGCTCCCTTCCCGGGGGAGAATCGGCTCCCAGCCCGATCCGGCCGATCTCCAGGGACCGGACGGCCTTTTGGAGGGCCTCCTTGAAGGTCCTGCCGATGGCCATGGTCTCCCCCACCGAACGCATGGAGGTGGTCAGGCTGTCCCTTGCTCCCGGGAATTTCTCGAAGGTCCACCTGGGGATCTTGACCACGCAATAGTCGATAGTGGGCTCGAAGGAAGCCAGTGTCTCCCGGGTGATATCGTTCGCGATCTCATCGAGGGTATAGCCCACGGCGAGCTTGGACGCGATCTTGGCGATGGGGAACCCCGTCGCCTTGGATGCCAGGGCCGAACTGCGGGAGACCCTCGGATTCATCTCGATGACGACCATCTCGCCCGTCCGGGGATGGACCGCGAACTGGATGTTGGATCCCCCGGTCTCCACCCCGATCTCCCTGATGATGGCGATGGCCGCATCCCTCATCTCCTGGTATTCCCTGTCCGTCAGGGTCTGGGCCGGAGCCACGGTGATGCTGTCCCCGGTGTGTATGCCCATGGGATCGAAGTTTTCAATGGAGCAGATGATCACCACGTTGTCCATGAAATCCCTCATGACCTCCAGCTCATACTCCTTCCATCCAATGAGGGATTCCTCGATGATGATCTCTGAGATCATACTCGCCTCAAGACCCGCCTTGGCGAGCTCTTCCATTTCCTCCCGGTTGTAAGCCACACCGCTCCCCGTCCCGCCCAGGGTGAAGCTGGCCCGGATGATCAGAGGATAGCCGATCCTTTCCGCCACTTCCCGTGCCTGGTCCATGTTACGGGCGATCCCGTTTCGAGAAATCCGAAGGCCGATCCGCTCCATGGCATCCCGGAACTGCTCCCTGTCCTCAGCCTTCAGGATGATGGGAATAGAAGCCCCGATGACTTCCACTCCCATCTCGTCGAGAAGCCCTGTCTCGGCCACCATGACGGCGGTGTTCAGACCGGTCTGTCCGCCCAGGGTCGGCAGTATGGCATGGGGTCTCTCACGCTTGATCACCTTCGCCAGTACCTCGGGGGTGATCGGCTCCACGTAGGTCCGGTCCGCCATTTCCGGGTCCGTCATGATAGTGGCGGGGTTGCTGTTGATGAGTACCACCTCATAACCCTCTTCCTTGAGGGCCTTGCAGGCCTGGGTTCCGGAATAATCGAACTCGCAGGCCTGTCCGATGATGATGGGGCCGGATCCGATGATCAGAATCTTTTCAATGTCCGTTCTCTTGGGCATATTCTCAACAAAAAACCACGAGGGTGAAAGAACCACGGCGTGTGGGGTTCCTCTCGGCCACGTGCCGGGTTATTTTATGTTTTTCTCTCTTCTCTTTTTACCTGGTGTCCATCCATAAATGGCCCTTTTCCCCAATCTATGCGCCTGCCTGTGCCGGACCTATCTGCCATTCCAAGGGACAGGCAGGCACGGCAGACAGGTCAGGCTCAGATTTTAATCCTCGAAATACTTCAATGTATTCCTGTGGTAAAAATCTTCGCCTTCCTTGACCTTAATAAACAAAATTGCCTGCTTTATGGATGGACACTACCTAAATTGAGCGATTTCCGAGTTTTCTGGAGACCTGCCTGAGGCGGACAAGTGCAAGGCGCACGAGATTAAACTATCTCATCAAAATTTTGAAACGCTCAGTTTAGGTTTTACTCAACTCTTTTTCCGATGGTGCTTCTCCATCATCGCGGTGAACCGGTCAAAGAGATAGGAGGCGTCATGGGGACCCGGTGAGGCCTCTGGATGGTACTGGACCGAGAAGAGGGGAATCTTCTTGTGCACGAGCCCTTCCAGGGTGTTGTCGTTGAGATTGACATGGCTCAGCTCGATGTCCGGATTCTCCAGAGACTTCATGTCCACGCAAAACCCGTGGTTCTGGGAAGTGATTTCCACCTTTCCCGTGGAAAGGTCCTTGACGGGTTGATTCGCCCCCCTGTGGCCGAATTTCAGCTTGAAGGTCCTGCCCCCGAGAGCCAATCCGAGCAGTTGATGCCCGAGACAGATACCAAAAACCGGCCGCCGGCCGATCTCCTCCCGGATAGTCCTCACGGCATAAGTCACGGCCGCCGGATCTCCCGGGCCGTTGCTCAGGAAAAGACCATGGGGTTCGAGGGAATCGATGGTTTCCGGCCCGGTACGTGCCGGGACCACCAGGACCGTGCATCCCTTTTTCTCGAGGGACCTTAGGATATTGAACTTCACACCGAAATCCATGGCCACAACCCGCCATTTCCCGGGTTCATCCGGCCACTGGAACCGATCAAGCCCTCCTTCCAGAAAAACCTGTCGGCCGTCCTTCCAGAGAAAGGGCTCCCGGCAGGTGACCTCCGTTACAAGATCGCTTCCCACCATGTCAGGGGCCTGCCTGGCCTTCTCCACGAGACTGTCCGGATCTGTATCCAGGGTGGACAGGGCCGCCTTCATGGCACCGGCCAATCGGATGTGCCGTGTCAGGGCGCGGGTATCAATTCCCTCCACGCCCGGAATGCCGCCTTCCATCAGGTAGTCCGCCAGGCTCCTCCGCGAACGCCAGTTGCTGGGGTACTCCTGGTATTCCTTCACCAAAAGGGCCCTCACCTGGATCCTCTCGGACTCAATGTCTTCTTCGTTTACCCCATAGTTCCCTATCAGGGGGTAAGTCATGGTCACCATCTGGCCGCAATAGGAAGGATCCGTTAGGATCTCCTGGTATCCGGACATACTGGTGTTGAAGACCACCTCCCCGACGCTCTCACCATGTCCAGTAAAAGAACGACCCTGGAACACGGTACCGTCTTCAAGGGCCAATAATGCTTTTGGTTTTTCTTTCATTTGTCGGTGTAAACGATCATTCCAGCTCGAAACGGTTTAAGGGCAATAAGGCTCAAGAGGCCCCTCCTTCACGGCCCCCAAAGATTACATGAACACCGCAGCAGGTGCAACCGGAATCGAGGGTCTCGTCGCCTGAGGGGAGCAGGCCTTGCCGGAAATCCGCCTCTTTACCCCTTCCACTCCCCATCCCTCCAGGGCGACTTCCATTCTAAGGTGCCGGTGAAAGCCTGTCCCGGTAGCTGGAAATAGGAAAGGTTATTCAGATTGGGTTCCACAAAACCCGATCGGCTCTGGACCATATTCCCTTTTGAAGGACAAATCAACCCCGGGGGAAGGAAAAATTCTTCAACCAGGGTCGAACTGCCGGGTGACAGTCTCGTGGAAGGCCACAAGCAGTCAAGGGATGGAGATGTCTGAAACCGTAAACCCGCAGCTCCGCAGCGGGAGTTAGCACCCGACGGGTGCGGAAAATTGGAAACCCGGCCACCGCCCAAAATACATTTGTGGATGGGCCCCGGGCTGGATATCATCCTCCAATATCCTTCAGGTAGGCCCGGATGCCTCCGGCAGCCTTGCGGCCATCCGCAATGGCCCGAACCACCAGGGATTGCCCAAGGGTCATATCCCCCGCCGCGAAGATGCCGGGGACGTTCGTCATGTTCCGGGGGCCGACCTTCACATTCCCGCGCTGGTCTCGCTCGATTCCTAAGCCATCGAACATGGAGTTCTCTTCAGGGCCCGTAAAACCCATGGCCAGGAGCACCAGATCCGCCTCCAGGTCGAATTCGGTGCCGGGTTTCTCCATCGGCCCCTTCAGGGCCCCTTCCGGGTCCCTGTCCCACTCCACTTCCACACAGCGCAGGCCCGTGACCCGGCCCTCCGAGCCGAGGAAAGACTTGGTCATGACGGACCACCAGACCTCTCCGCCTTCCTTGTGGGCATGGCTTTCCCGGAGCATGTAAGGCCAGCGGGGCCAAGGAGTATGTTCCGATCTCCGGAGGGGGGGCTTGGGAAGAATTTCGAGCTGGACCACTCTCTCGGCCCCCTGGCGAATGGCGGTCCCGAGGCAGTCCGAACCGGTATCTCCTCCTCCGATTATTACCACCCGCTTCCCTGCGGCCCATATCTCCCCGGACGCATCGAAGGTTTCGCCCCCCATTCTCCTGTTCTGCTGTACCAGGTAGTCCATGGCGAAATGGATACCCTGAAGGTCCCGGCCCGGTACCGGGAGATCCCGGGGCCGCCTCGCCCCGCATGCCAGGCAAAGGGCATCGAAGCGGCTCTTCAGGTACCGGTAGGAGATGTCCTCCCCGACCCGCACCCCCGTCTCGAACACCACCCCCTCCTGCTCCATCATCCGGATCCGGCGCTCCACGACCCATTTCTCCAGCTTGAAATCCGGGATGCCGTATCGGAGGATTCCTCCGGGCCTTGGGGCCTCGTCGAAGACCACGACCGGGTATCCGGCCCTGTTCAGGGTATCGGCCGCCGCCAGCCCCGCAGGCCCGGCGCCCACCACCGCCACCCGGCTTCCGTGACGGCGCGGGGGAGGGGACGGCCTCAAATAATCACTCTCGAAACCCTTCTCGATCACGGCCAGCTCGATCTGGCGGATAGTGACGGGATCGTCGTTGATCCCGGCAACGCAGGCCGCCTCGCACAATGCCGGGCAGACCCTCCCGGTAAACTCCGGGAAGTTATTGGTCGAGAGAAGCAGATCCAGGGCCCGGCGCCACTTTCCCCTGTACATGAAATCATTGAACTCGGGGATCAAGTTGGAGAGCGGACATCCGGTGGCGTGGCAAAAGGGCGTCCCGCAGTCCATGCAGCGGGCGGCTTGAACCTGGATTTCCCTGTGGGAGAGTTGACATTCAACGGCCCTGAAATCACGGATCCTCTCCTCCCTTGGACGGTATCCCGGCTCCTTTCTTGTGTATTCCAAGAATCCGGTGGGCTTACCCATGCTGCACCTCTTCCCTTTCCGTGGACTCGTCTTCTTTCGTCATCATCCCCAGGACCCGGCGGTATTCCATGGGAAACACCTTGACGAAAAAGGGAAGGTGTGCATCCCAGTCCCCTAGGATCCCCGCGGCCTTCTTACTCCCGGTATACTCCAGATGCCGCCGGATCATTCCCTGGAGTTCCTGGATATCTTCCGGTTCAGTCACCAGTTCCAGGTCCACCATATCCAGGTTGCATCGCCCGTCGAACCTCCTCTCGGGATCATAGACATAAGCGATTCCCCCACTCATGCCCGCGGCGAAATTGATCCCCGTCTCTCCCAGGACGACGACCCTCCCCCCGGTCATGTACTCGCATCCATGATCCCCGACCCCTTCCACGACGGCATAGGCCCCGCTGTTGCGGATGGCGAACCTTTCTCCAACCATACCATGGATATAGGCCTCTCCGGAGGTTGCCCCGTAGAGCAGAACGTTGCCGGCGATAATGTTCTTCGAGGGATCGAAGGTCACCCCCGGGTAAGGCTTGAGGATGATCTTGCCGCCGGACAGACCCTTCCCGACGTAATCGTTGGCTTCGCCCTCCAGGACCAAGGTCAACCCGCGGGCCGCGAAGGCCCCGAAACTCTGCCCCGCCGCCCCGGTGAATCGGCAAAGGATCGTATCCTCCGGGAGCCCCCGATGGCCGTATCGCTTCGCGATTTCTCCCGAAAGCATGGCGCCTGTCGAGCGGTGTACGTTACGGATGGGCCGGTGGATCACTACCTTTTTTCCGGAATTCAGCGCCTCCCTTGCCTCTTCGATCAGTTCCCTGTCCAGCACGTCCTGGATGGGATGTTCTTGGGGTTGCACGCAACGGTAGGCCGATCCTTCCGGTGCCTCGGGGCGTGTAAGGATCCTTGAGAAATCCAGCCCCCTGGCCTTCCAAAATCGAACCGCTTCGCGCATCTCCAGGAGATCGGATCGGCCTATCAAGTCATCCATTCGGCGGAATCCCAGACGTGCCATGTACTCCCTTACTTCTTCCGCGACGAAGGTGAAGTAGTTCTGGAGGTATTCCGGCTTGCCCGCAAAACGCCGTCGGAGCCTGGGATCCTGGGTGGCGATACCCACGGGGCAGGTGTTCAGGTTGCATTTGCGCATCATCACGCACCCCAGGACCACCAGGGCCACCGTGGCGAAGCCGTACTCTTCCGCGCCCAGCAAAGCGGCGATCACGACGTCCCGGCCCGTCTTCATCTGTCCGTCCACCTGGACCCGAATCCGATTTCTCAGGCCGTTCAGGACCAGAGTCTGCTGGGTCTCTGAGAGTCCCAGTTCCCAGGGTATCCCTGCATGGCGGATGGATGAGAGGGGTGAGGCACCCGTTCCTCCGTCGTAGCCGCTGATAAGGACCATGTCCGCGTGGGCCTTGGCCACCCCCGCGGCAACGGTCCCTACCCCGATCTCGGAGACGAGCTTTACGGACACCCGCGCTGCGGGATTGACGTTCTTGAGGTCGAAGATCAATTGCGAGAGGTCCTCGATGGAATAGATGTCATGGTGAGGTGGGGGAGAAATCAGGGTGACCCCCGGTGTGGAATGGCGCACCCGGGCGATCTCCTCGTTCACCTTGTGGCCGGGTAACTGGCCCCCTTCTCCGGGCTTTGCCCCTTGGGCGATCTTAATCTGGAGTTCCCGGGCGTTGACCAGGTATTCCGCCGTCACCCCGAAGCGGCCGCTGGCCACTTGCTTGATCGCGCTGCATCGGCTGTCCCCGCCCGGCAAAGGCCGGTAACGCTCCGGGTCCTCTCCACCTTCCCCGCTGTTGCTCATGGCCCCAAGGCGGTTCATGGCGACGGCGATGGTCTCGTGGGCCTCGCGGCTGATGGATCCGAAAGACATGGCGCCTGTAACGAACCGTTTCACGATCTCCGAGGCGGGCTCCACCTCTTCGAGGGGAATGGGAGTACTTTCCTTGAACCGCAGGAGGCCTCGGAGGGTGGAATGCCGCTCGTTCTGCTCGTTGATCAGTTCCGCGTATTCCTTGTAAAGGGCGAAGTCGTTTTTCCTCGTGGCCCACTGGAGCTTGGTGACGGCCTCAGGGCCGAAAAGATGCCGCTCGCCGTCCTTCCGGAAACGGTAAAAGCCGCCGCTCCGAAGGATCCGAGGGGCATCGGGCCGAGGATCGTAAGCCTCTTTGTATCGGAGGTTGGCCTCCCTGACGATCTCTTCGAGCCCGATCCCTCCGATCCTTGACTGGGTCCCCCGGAAGTATTTTTCCACGAGGTCACTGTTCAGTCCCACCGCCTCAAAGACCTGCGCACTTCGGTAACTCCTCAGAGTCGAAATCCCCATCTTGGACATGATCTTCAGGAGTCCTTTCACTAGGGCCTTGATATAGTTCTCGATAGCGGCGGCCACGCCCAGATTCCTCTTCAGTTCCCTCTGGATCGCCATTGCCGCGACGGTCTCGAAGGCCAGGTAAGGATTGACGGCGGTAGCGCCGTATCCCAGGAGCAGGGCCAGGTGCATGACCTCCCGCGGTTCCCCGGATTCCAGGATGAGACCCGCCCTGGTCCGGATTCCCTTTCGAACAAGATGCTGGTTCACGGCTGAGACCGCCAGCAGCGCGGGGATGGGGGCCTGGCCCTCGGGAAGGTTGCGGTCGCTCAGGATAACCAGGGGGTGCCCATGGCTTATGGAATTCTCGGCCTGCAGAACGAGTCTTTCCAGCGCGGTCTCCAGCTTGACGGCTCCGCCCCCCGCCTCGAAGCCCAGGGGCAGGGTCTTCGCCCGGAAACCGTCCAGGTCCAGTTCCCGGATCCTTTTGAGGTCCTCATTGGTCAATACTGGATGGAGCAGTTTGATGAGCCGGCTGTTCTTGGGGATCTCCGAGAGGATATTTCCAGGGTTCCCGATGAAGGTCATGGTGCTCATCACCAGTTCTTCCCGGACCGGATCGATGGGCGGGTTGGTCACCTGGGCGAATAACTGCTTGAAGTAGTTGTAAAGAAGTTGGTTTCTCTCCGAGAGGACCGCCAGGGGGGCGTCGGCGCCCATGGAACCGACCGGTTCCTGCCCTTGGGATGCCATGGGGGCCAGGATCATGTCCAGATCCTCCCTGGAATACCCGAAAAGCTTCTGCCGGAACAGGAGCCTGTCCATGTCTGGTTCAATGGAGGCCACGTCACCGTAAAATCCCCTAAGGGAAATCCTGTTCTCCTCCACCCACCTGCGGTAAGGCTTGGCCCTGGCGCAAAGGGTCTTGATCTCTCCGTTCTTGATAATCCGGCCCTTTTGAAGATCAACCAGTATCATCTGACCCGGCCGGAGCGCTCCCTTCTCGGCGATCTCCTCGGGGGGAAACTCCAGTACTCCCGCCTCTGAAGCGAAGACCACAAATCCCTGTTTGTCGATGGTGTACCGGGCCGGCCGGAGACCGTTCCGGTCCAGCATGCCCCCCACCTGGACACCGTTTGAAAAGGCGATGGCCGCGGGGCCGTCCCAGGGTTCCATAAGGCCCGCGTGATACTCGAAAAATCCCCTTTGGTCCGGCCCTATGGGATACTTGACCCCCCAGGCCTCGGGGACGAGCATAAGCATGGAGTGGGGCAAGGTCCGGCCGCCATGGATCAGGAGTTCCAGGATGTTGTCCAGGCATGCGGAGTCGCTGCCCCGCTCATCAATGACAGGAAGGAGCTTCTTGATGTCATGCCCCAGGCGCTCGGATTTCAGGGAGGCCTCCCGCGATCGGATATGGTTCAGGTTTCCCCGAAGCGTGTTGATCTCGCCGTTGTGGGCGAGATAACGGAAGGGCTGGGCCAGTTCCCAGGATGGAAAGGTATTGGTGCTGTATCTCTGGTGGATGACGGCAAGGGCGCTCTCCGTCCTGGGATCCGCCAGGTCCAGGTAATATCTCCCCAACTGGGTGCCTGTGAAGAGCCCCTTATAGGTCACCACCCTTGAGGAAAGGGACGGGACGTAAAAACCCTCTCCCTCCCCTAACGCTCCTTCTACCCCTCGCTCCACGACCCGCCGCAGGATATAGAGTCTTCGTTCCAGTTCATCCCCCGCAAATCCCCTCCCGTCGATGAAACACTGGCGGATCACCGGCTGTTCACGTTTGGCCTGCCCCTCGATGGCTCCATCGTCCACGGGAACATCCCTCCAGCCGAGGAAGGAGAGACCCTCCGCGGAGGTGGCCTGCTCGAGGATCGCCTCGCATTTCCGTCTCTGCTCCTCCCCCCGGGGCAGAAAGATCATCCCCAGGCCGTATCCGCCTGGCGCAGGAAGGCGGATCCCAAGCTTACCGCACTCCTCCCTCAACAGGCGATCGGGGACCTGGAAGAGGATTCCCGCTCCGTCACCGGTTTTCTGGTCGCCTCCTATGGCCCCCCGGTGCTCGAGGTTCCTCAGGACTTCCACTCCCTTCTGGATCAGGGTGTGGCTCTTGTCTCCATGGACGTTTGCAAGAAATCCGACACCGCAACTGTCATGCTCCTGCCCTGGGTCATAGAGCCCCAGGGCAGGAGGAAATCGCCCGAATTTATTGTTCTTCTTCATGGGTCGTTCTTTCCCGATGGGAGGTCGGTTGTGGGAATCCACCGTCTCCCCGAATGTGCGTGGAACCCGGGATCACTCCCGTTACGGGAACACCTATCGTCGAACCGGCGCACATCTCCGCAAAAAAAGGATTATCCTGGGTCCCTGGATCAATAAAAAAGGCGCCTTTCCCTCCCGAAAGAGAGAGAACAGACGCCGTTGTCCAATGACAAGATGTAGAAATAGAACCCCTTTGTTCCTTTCAGGCTTTCAGATTAACCCATCTGATCGACTTGTCAAGTCCTTTTTCAGTAATGGGGCCCCGCCCTCGGGTCAGAACATGTAAATCTGATGGCTGTCCGGGTTTTTCCCGAAAAAAGTCAGGTCGTCGATCTTTTCCAGCTTCGCTCCCCTGCAAATGGCGTACAGGGCCCGCTCCACTCCGATCCCGCCGCCCATGCAGTCCGGGAAGGTGTAGCACCCCTCTGGATCCTTGTGGGACGCCATCAACAGGAAGGGGGCATACCCTCCCAGCTCGTCGATGTTCTTTACGTTTCCATCAACGATCTGGGGCCGGGCAGGAATGACCTCGTTGTCCACCAGCCTCTCCACGATGGGTTCGTAGAGCCACTCCCGGATCGCCCCCGATAAGATCTCGAGGGCCGGGGTCTGCCGCTTGGTGTCCCGGATGATCGCTTTGGCGCAAATATCATAGTTGTAGATCATATCCGAGGTCACCTTCGAGAGGGGCAACTTGCCGTTCGGAGTTATATAGGGGTAGACAAGGTCGTAGTTTTCGCGGAGGATCCCGGTGATCCAGAAGAAAGTCTCCGGGATCTCCTGCCCGACGGCTATCTCGTATCCCCTTCCGTGGGCCTTCTTGGCCTCGTCGCACTTGAACCGGGGGAAGGGTTGCCTGGGCACTTCCAGGGCCACACCCAGGGTCTTCAGGTCCTCCTCGTTCTTCTCCAGGATCCGGGTCGTGGCGTGGACGATCAACCGCTCGAAAAAATCCAGGGCCTTCTCCATGTCCTCAGCGAGGATCTTTCGGACCTTCTCCGGCTCATTGAGGTAGGTTTCATAATCAATATCACGGTTCCTTCGCAGCTCGATATCCATCTGGCTGAAATCGACCAGATACTTTCCCCTTTGGACGCGGTCCGGGCTCTCGATCTCCAGCCGGATGTTGGGTGAGTCCACAAAGACCCCCTTGATCCCGGGATTGTGAAGGGCCAGAAATTTTGCATAGATCATGCTGTGGGTAAGCAGATAGGTCTGGCCCTTGTACTGGATCGAGGGGACGTGCTCCACGTCGTGGGCCAAGGGATCGGTCACAGGGCTCATCTGGAGGCGCTCGATATTGACCAGGCCTTCATCGGCAAGGAACTGCTGCATGGCGTTTACGAAGGTGGTACGCAGGCGCAGCGCAGCAAAAAGCTCATCGCTCATCCATTTCTCGTAGTAGTACTTTTCGAGGTATTCCTGGAGGCTCGACCCCGTCTGCTGGAGGGCCGCCTGGAAACCCAGAAGGCTCTGGCCGATGGCAATCATTCTTTCGTCTTTCATTCTCTCTCTTCTTCTCCTTTTATATTTATAAATTTCCAGCAGGACTCCCTCATTTCACCTCATCCTGAGAGAGAGGAAGAAGCTGTTTTGAGCTTTCCCTTACAGCCTGGGGAGGTATCGGTCGATTTCGAAACGGCTCACGTGGGTCCGGTATGTATCCCACTCTAGCTTCTTGTTCTCGATGAACTTGTTGAAGATGTGATCCCCAAGGACCTCCTGCACCAGTTCACTCTCTTCGGTCTCGATGATGGCGGCATAGAGATTGCCGGGAAGGTCCGTTATCCCGTGGGCCTTCCTCTCAGCCGGGTTCATCTCGAAAATATCCTCCTCGATGGGATCCGGCAACTCCATTCTCTTCTCAATGCCGTCCATACCCGCACCCAGCATAACGGCAAAGGCGAGATAGGGATTGCAGGCAGGGTCGGGAGACCTGAACTCGATCCTCGTGGCGGTTTCCTTGCCCGGCTTGTACATGGGGACCCGGATCATGGCGGAACGGTTTCTCCGCGCCCAGGAAACGTACACCGGCGCCTCATATCCCGGGACCAGGCGCTTGTAAGAGTTGACCCACTGATTGGTGACGGAGGCGATCGCGGGGGCATGGTGCATCAGGCCGGCGATATAGTGCTTGGCGATGTCGGAAAGATGGTAAACGTCATCTTCATCGTAGAAGGCATTCTTTCCGCCTTTGAAAAGGGATTGATGGACATGCATGCCGCTCCCGTTCCGGCCCGCAACGGGTTTGGGCATAAAGGTGGCGTAAAATCCGTGCTGGCGGGCGACTTCCTTGACCGCCACCCGGTAGGTCATGGTTTTGTCCGCCATGCGCAGTCCCTCGTCGTAGCGAAGATCGATCTCATGTTGGCTGGGAGCGACCTCGTGGTGGCTGTATTCCACTTGTATATCCATGTCCTGGAGATAAAAGATGGTCTCTCTCCTCAGGTCGCTTCCCAGGTCAAGGGGCCGGGAATCGAAGTATCCCCCCTCATCCAGACCTTCCGTTCCCCTATCATCCTTGAAGTAGAAGTATTCCAGTTCGGGGCCCACGTAAAAAGTATATCCCCGTTCCGCGACTTTCCTGAGAAGCCTCTTGAAAACATAACGGGGATCCCCCTCGTAAGGGGTCCCGTCCGGTTTCAGGATGTCACAGAACATGCGGGCTACGGGCCTCTCCGAGGGACGCCATGGCACCAGTTGAAAAGTGGTCGGATCAGGCATGGCGATCATGTCGCTCTCCTGGATCCTCGCAAACCCCTCGATGGACGAGCCGTCGAATCCCATACCCTCGCTCAGCCCTTCCTCCAGTTCCGAGGGCGTGACCGAAAAGCTTTTCAGGAACCCCAGCACATCCGTAAACCAAAACTGGATAAAGCTCACATTTTTTTCCTTGACGACCCTCAGGACGTCATCGGCCGTGCGGCAATTCATTTTATCCCCCTATTGCTTCCGTTCTTTTATGATTTGTCTTTCTCCCGGTTGCGATCCCGAACGAATGAAAAACCGCAGGGTTCCGCCACCGGACCCCTATGGGTTCGGCACGGAAAACGAGCCCCGGGAGACTCAATTGTAAACCATAAAAATTTTTTTGGTTGACAAAAAAAGATCCCCATGTTATCCACCCCGAATCGAGCGATTACCTTACCGGAGGTACTGCGGCCATGTCAATCAGGGAAATCTTGCTGGATTCCCTGAAATGCCAGAAAGGACGATGGGTGTCCGGCGAAGCTCTCAGTTCACGGCTCTCCGTGAGCCGAGCGGCCATATGGAAACACATCCGCGGGCTCCGGGAGGAAGGATACGAAATCCTGTCTTCTCCTAAAAAGGGTTACCTCCTTGAAAAGATCCCCGACCGCCCTTTTCCCAGGGAGATTCTCGAAGGGCTCAATACCCGCCGGTTCGGGAAGGAGAAAATCCACCACTTCGAGGTCACGGATTCGACCAACCGGGTCTCAAAGGATCTTGCTGCCGCCGGGGCCCCGGAAGGCACCCTCGTGGTGGCTGAGGCCCAGGGGAAAGGTCGAGGCAGACTGGGCAGGAAATGGTATTCTCCGGAGGGGGAAGGGATCTATGCCTCGCTGATCCTGAGGCCCAGGATCCCTCCAAGCGAGGCTCCCCGAATCACCTTCCTCGCGGCCGTGGCCGTGGCGGAGGCCGTCATGGAGGCCTCATCACTTGACGTCAAGATCAAGTGGCCGAACGATCTTCTCGTCAATGGCAGGAAATTGGCGGGCATTCTCACGGAGATCGCGACCGAGATGGACGCAGTCGAATACCTGGTTCTCGGCCTCGGTCTTAACGTCAACACCCGGTCATTCCCCGCCAGCCTGAAAACCCGGGCCACTTCACTACTCCGGGAGACCGGCGCGGAATTCTCGAGGACTTCCTTGATCCAGGGCTTCCTTCGCTGGTGTGAGAAGTATTACGGGATCTTCCAGGAGAGCGGTTTCGATCCAATCCTGCACCGCTGGAAACAACTCTCCCTTTTGATGGGAAAGAGGGTCAGGGTGGAGACGGTCGGTGGAATACTTGCCGGAACGGCCACCGATGTAGACCCGAGCGGGTGCCTGATCTTGGTCGATGATCGGGGCGAAGAACACCGCATCTTCTCTGGAGACATCCTGAGCGGAAGACCTTCAACCACGCGAAGATCCCGCAACTTGACTGAAAAAGGAGACAAGCAATGAAAAGTACCGGCATTTCCTTGAGGGGAATGATCTACGCCTCTCTTCTCGGGGCGATCACGGCTGTGGGGGCTTACGTCATCATACCTCTTCCCCCCGTCCCCATCACCCTTCAAACCCTTTTCACAGCCCTATCCGGGGCCCTCCTGGGAGGTGGCCTCGGGGCCTTGGCCCAGGCCGTATACGTCCTGCTGGGGATCATCGGTCTGCCTGTCTTCGCGGGAGGCAAGGCGGGACTCGGTGTTCTCCTCGGCCCTACGGGTGGATACCTCATAGGGTTCATGGCCGGGGCGTATCTTATCGGAAAACTCATCGATATCAAGAAGGAGCCCGGCTTTGCATGGATCGTTTTTTCCATGATCCTGGGTTACGCCGCGATCTATCTGCTGGGAATCCTTCAACTGATGCTCGTGGCCAAGTTCACACTCGTTAAGGCCCTTTCAGTGGGACTTCTCCCTTTCCTGATCGGAGACGCATTGAAGATCCTGGCCGCAACCCTCGTGACCTTGAAGTTAAGGGACAGGATCAGGGGGAGGATCGGGCGGTTATGATCACGATCAAAGACCTGGTTTTTGCTTACGACAAGGGGAAAGAGCCGGTCCTTCGGGGGATTGATCTCCAAATCGAGGAGGGATCCTACGTGGCTCTGGTGGGTCCCAACGGCTGTGGCAAGACCACCCTGTTGAGGCACCTCAACGGGTTGCTCCTTCCCACCCGGGGAACCGTGCTGGTGGACGGACTGGACACCAGGGACCCGAAGTCCCTTGAAAAAATCAGGCAAAGGGTAGGGATGATCTTCCAAAACCCGGACAACCAGATCGTCGGAATGACCGTGGAGGAAGACGTCGCCTTCGGCCCCGGGAACCTGGGCCTGGATCCCGGAGAGATCCGCAGGAGGGTACGACGATCCCTTGAGACGGTGGGAATGGTTGCATATGCCCAGAGCCCTCCCCATGCCCTCTCAGGCGGGGAAAAACAACTGGTGGCCATTGCCGGGGTCCTGGCCATGGACCCCCGCCACATCGCCCTTGACGAACCCACCTCCTTTCTGGACCCGGGAGGGCGAAAGCGGGTTCTCGGCGCAATCCAGGCCCTTAATGAGCGAGGCATCACTGTGATCCACGTTTCCCACGACATGAACGAGATCACGGGCGCAGACCGGGTCCTTGTCATGGACCGGGGCCGAATCGTCCTGGACGGGGCCCCGAGAGAGGTCTTCTCCAGGCTGGAACAGCTCCGGGACCTGGGCCTGGACGTGCCGGTCGTAACGGATCTTTTCTGGAGACTACGCCGGATAGGTGTCGATGTCCCTCCAGGGGTTCTGAGCGTGAAAGACGCCTGCTGGGCTCTGTCGGCCCTGATCCCGCACCCCGGAGAGGGACAAAAGGGAAGCTGATGTACGCCCTTGGTCAATTCATTCCTTCAAACTCCCTGATTCACGGCCTGGATCCTCGAACCAAGACCCTCAGCGTGATCCTCCTGAGCCTCGTGATCCTCAATTCCCAGCCGGCGGCGGCAGCCGTCTTCACCCTGTTCCTTCTCTCCCTCATCCCCTTGTCCCGAATCCCGGCCGGCGCGTTTCTCCGGGCATTGAAGCCAGCCCTGCCCTTTCTACTGCTCCTCTTCGGGATCCATCTCCTGTTCACCGGGGGCGCTCCCATTCCACCTTTTCCGGACTGGCGGATCACCGTCACATACGAAGGCCTCCTCAAAGGAACTCTCGTGATCTGGCGGTTCGCCCTGCTCCTCATGAGTGCATCGTTCTTGACCTTCACCACTTCCCCTTCCGAACTGGTCTGCGGCCTCGAATGGTTACTGCGCCCCCTGAATATTCTGGGAATCTCGTCCCGGGACGTCGCACTCATGGTCTCCCTGGCCCTTCGGTTCGTCCCGACCCTCCTTGAAGAGATCCGGATGATCCGCGAGGCCCAGATGGCCCGCGGCGCCGCCTTCGGCACCGGGGGTCTCAAGAAAAGGGCCCGAAGCATCCTGTTCCTCTTGACACCCCTTCTGAACAACTCGATTCGGAGGGCGGACGATCTGGCCATGGCCATGGAAAGCAGGGGTTACGGCCGGGGGGCCCGGACCTCCATGAGGGAACTCAAATTGAGGTATAAGGACTTCCTGGCCTTGGCGGCGGTAATCCTCTGCTCCGGACTCCCCTTTCTCCTAAAGGACCTCCTTCCCTCCTTCCCGGCTTGCTGAAGCGGTACACCTCGACTATACTTTTTTCCCTAAAAACGGTATTCGCCGATTACAGATCACAGGAGGGGGTGAAACCATCTCAAAACATTACTGTACGACTGCGATTTCCCCTCACGGGAAAGGGAACCCCGGGAAGTTTCTTGCGGGTCGGCTTGTCTTCGGATTCCTGGCCTGGATTTTTTTCTCCCTTTCCTATCCTTCCTGCCTTTTGGGGAAGGAACCCCCGGAAGCGGACCTCCTGGACCGGGCCCTCGGGACCCTGGGCATGAGCAAAAAGGATGTCTACATGCGGCCCGATCTCTCAGGGAGCGATTTCGTCTTCGGGTTATTCTCCAGGTGGATGAAAGACCCCCTTTCCGCCCCTGCCGAGGCCCAAGGTTCGGCCCGGGAAATTCTCCGGGCCGCGGACCGACCCAGCCGATTCCTGGCCTCCCTTGCGGCACCCGCTGATCTTGCGCCTGCCATGCCCCGGCCTCCAACAGTGCTCATCCGCTATCCCCTTCCACTCCACCTCCCGGATCCCCTGGACCGGGCTGTCCGCATTCTCCTGGATGCCCTTGGACGGGCCCACGAATGGCTGACTCCCCTGACGGAGAATCTCCACCCCGGCGAGGCCGCGCTCCTCGAGAAATACCTTTATCCCTCCGGTGTCCCCGGGATGGTTGAGGACCAGGACTCCGAAGACCTTTTCCGAATCGAAGAGGCGCGACAAGCCTTGGCGGCCGCCGAGAAGACCGATCGGAAAGCGATTCTCCGTGCCGGCCTGGTTCTCGCCGAGGCCCTGGAAAGGGCTGCGGATCTGCTTCAAAGGGAAGGGGCTCTATTGGCGGATTTTCCATCCCTTTCCTTCATGACCCCGATCGGCAGGGTGGTGATCGGCGGCACGGGGCCGGATATCCACGAGGGAGAGGCGGCCCTGGTCCTGGACCTGGGAGGAGACGACCTTTACCGGGGCCCGGTTGCCTCGGGCCGTGACGGAAAATGCTCGCTGGTCCTGGACCTGCGGGGAAATGATTCCTACATAGGCGGTGACCTTTCCCAGGGGGCGGGACTGCGGGGAATCGGCATCCTCTGGGATATGGGCGGAGACGATCTTTACAGCGCGGGACGGTGCTCCCAGGGAGCAGGCATTTTCGGAATCGGGCTGCTGCTTGACGGCGGCGGTTCGGATACCTACCTCGGAGAAAGTTTCACCCAGGCCGCATCCCTCTGGGGATGGGGAGGGCTTGCCGACCTCGGAGGAGAAGACGTCTACCTGTGCCGTAAGGCCGGACAGGCCTACGCCGAGGTTCTCGGCGTCTCCTGCCTGGCAGATCTTTCCGGAAACGACCGCTACCTGGCAGGCAGAAAAACACCCGACCGAAGGGAACCCGGCATGAACCAAAGCATGGCCCAGGGATTCGCCGTTGGGATGCGGAACCTCACCGGGGGAGGATTCGCCCTCCTGGCCGACGCCACGGGAAACGACCACTACCAATGCCAGTATTTCGGTCAGGGGGCCTCTTACTGGATGGGTGTGGGGGTGCTCTACGATGAACGGGGCAAGGACACCTATGTTGCAAGGCGATATGCCCAAGGGGCCGGGATTCATTATTCCCTTGGCATGCTCCTGGACGCGGATGGAGACGATCACACCGTCTCCTGGGCGGTCTCCCAGGGCTGCGGCCACGACTGCGGGGTGGGCCTCCTCATAAATGAGAGCGGGCAGGACACCTATTTTTCGGACTGGCTGTGCCTCGGGGCCTCTGAGGCCAACGGAATCGGCCTGTTCGTGGATAACGGGGGCGACGACGGATACGACAACAAGAGCGGAATGGGAGTGGGACATCTCACGAAATCAAGGCGGTCGGGAGGGCTTGGAATCTTCCTGGACGCCGGGGGCAAGGACAGGTACTCGTCCCCGGGCGGGAACGGCCGAACCTGGGGCTCTACCCCATGGGGCGTAGGAATCGACGGCGAGCAAAGGGTCTCCTCCAGTCCCCACCTGGCTCTCCCCGAGTCCCCGCCGAAAAAGCCCGAACCTGCGCGACTTGAAAAGGAGGAGGAGAAAGCGCGGCTGCTGAAACAGATGGACAGGGCGCAACAGGCCCCCCTTCCCGAAAAGGTGCAGAGGCTGCTGGCTGTGGCATCACATTGGGGCCATGAAAGAGAACTCCCGGTAGAGGCAAAGGAAGAACTACTCGAACTCCCGGGCCGGGAATCCTCCCCGGTCATGGTGAATCTACTGGATACACCCGACGTATTGAGTCTCCTTTTCATGGACCGCTTTTTCATGGTGCACGCCTTCCAGTCCCTTTCTTTTTTGAGAAAGAAACTGGAATCCGCCGGCCCCTTGCTTGCCTCCAGGATCCTTTTCCAGCTCGGAAGGCTCAGGGATTCCAAAGACGTTGCGAGCTGTTTGTCTTTCTTGGACCATCCTTCCTGGAAGGTGAGGGCGCAAGCCATACGGGCCCTGGGTCAGACCCTGGAGAAAAAACGCCTGAGAGACTTGCTCCCCATGCGGGAGGCCTTTATCAAGGCCCGGACCTGTAAGTCTCCGAAACCCATTGACACCTATCTCCTTAAGAAGGGAAATCCCGCCAAGGCCCTTTCCGTCTTGGCACGGGCCGTGCCCCTGGATTACCGCACTTACAAGCGCTTCGAAAAGGGGCCGGTCACGGGAGAGGGGAAAAAATATTACAGGGATTGTGCCGGCCTCCTCTTCCGTCATTCAGAAAGAGTGATCTCCACCCTTGAAAGCTGGATAGAGAGTATAGAGAATTCCGACCCGATCGGGAAGCGCATCGCCCATTACCTAGGTGACCCGGACCCCGCCATTAGAAAGGCGGCGGTTTACGCCCTGGGACAAATGGAGTACTCCCCCGCCCTTCCCGGGATCATCCATACCTTGTATGACACCGACAGGTGGGTGCGGGATGCGGCTGTCCTCTCACTTGCACGCTTCGGAGACAGTGCAGTCGATCTCCTCGCATCCGCTCTGAAAAAGTCATCTAGACCTTCTTCCCGGATCCTTTTACTCAGGGCCCTAGGAAGGATCAAAGGCCCCAGGGTGGAAGAAGCCATCCGACCCTATCTCGAGGATCCCCACCCAGGGGTGAGACGGGCCGCTGAAAGCGCCTTGGATAAGCAGGGACGTCAATGAAATTTAGATATTCGAAATATGAAATTAGGAATGTCCCGCTTTATCCAAACGTGAACCGGTTCAAGGGCGTTTTATCGGAAATCCGGATCCTGCCGGAGATCGTCAGGCTCCGGGTAGTCGTCGGGGAGACCCCGCTCCGGGTTGAGATGCCCCATCAGACCTTTGATTGGGGCTCCGGAAAGGGCAGGATGTCTTCTTAATCATCAAATTGAGGAGAGTAAAGGTGATTATGAATAAGGACGACCCCTTTTCGCTTTTCACGGTTCAGCAGGTCTCCTTCAAGATATTTCGAATGATTTCAACGCTCTTCATCATGTCTCCAACAGTAATATGCTCCTCTTTTGTGTGTTCCGACCGCACCCCTATCCCCATAACCACCGTTTCTGTTCCCTTTTCATTATAAATAGCGGCATCGGTCCCGGCGCATATGACTTTGGTATTAGGGGCAAGACCTGCACTGACAATCGCCCTTTTGGCAATTGCTACCGATTCAGCGTCTTCCGGAACCTGGTAGCATTTCACCAGGAGTTCCATAGTGATCTCCGCCTTTGCTCCGATAGACTCCGCTGCATTTTGAAATATCCGGCCTATCAATTCACTCCTCCCAAGGCATTTCTCATGCGTTTGACTGCGACACTCAACCTTTACTTCCGTTTTTTCCGGCACCGCATTGAGGACCTCCCCGCCCCGGATGACCCCAACGTTCACTGTTGTCTCATCATCCACCCATCCTTCTTTTATCATGGATATCGCATATGACGCAGCCTTGATGGAAGATATGCCTTTTTCCGGCTCCATTCCCGCATGGGCCGATCTACCGGTGATATCCACTTTGATACTCATGTAAGACGGGCCGCCGATGATAATGTCCTCTAAGCTGTCTGAATCCATCACGAACCCAAAATCCGATTTAAGAAGGGAGGTGTCGATATTCTTGGCCCCTTTGAACCCGATCTCTTCTTCTCTTGACACCGCGATCTCTATTGGAGGGTGACGGTCGACTGTCTTTATCGCCTCTACGAGTTCTGCAATACCTGCCTTGTCATCCGCACCAAGTATAGTATTTCCTCGAGATCTTATGATTTGACCTTCAAGTACGGGTTCAATGCCGATACCAGGTTTGACCGTATCCGCATGAACCCCGAAAAGCACAGATCTATCGGAACTTGAATTCCTGGCAGGCACCTTAGCTATCAAGTTTCCGTAATCATCTATAAAGCATTCGGCTCCCAATTCCTTTGAAAATAAGCCTTTGAGATAACCGATGAAATCCTTCTCATTGCCGGATTCGCTGCTGATCCGAACCATCCTGAAAAAAGTCTCTATTAACTCTTGTTCCATGAATCTTTCCTCACCATATTTCCCGGCTCATCAAAAACCGCCGCCGTCTTGAGTATCAAATCTTTTTCCCCTTCCGGCACCAAGCCCACCTACGGGTCCCTTTATGGACCCCTAAGCAACGGTGAAACCCCCTTTAGTGTCCACAAGCCTTTGCCAGGTCCCGCAGTTCCGGGTGAACCACCTCACCTTCCCTGGTTATGGACTGGCCATCGCAGGTCACGGAACACGCCAGGCTGATCCCATCTATATGGGATGCAGCCTCTCTCGGCTCTCCTCCCGAATACATGGGGCCCTGATAACCGAAACCCCATTCTGTACATCCCCACACCCTTTCATCTTCCGTAGTAGCATACCCAAGTTTCGCCCTTGGGTTGAAACCATAGCAGACATGAGCGGCCAGATACATATCGGGATCATCCAATTTTTCGAACCATTTCTTTACGATCTCGGCTTCTTTACCCCCTCTGATCTCCTGGATTCTTCCATTTTCAACTTCGTAAACAACAGGTTCTGATACAACCCCTATGTCTGCTTCACCGCCGCCCGAAATAGCCCCGTCAAAAACAATGGTTCCATTAATAGTATCCTCCTTCGGTGCCCAGCCGATCTGGCCTATGAGAAAATGCCCCCCTGGTGTATCCGCTATGTGTTCATTTGCAAAAGGACGATCGGGATGGTTTTCAAAAGTGACGTTCGTTCCCGCCGCATTTACGATCTTCATTTCCTTTGCTCGCTTCGTTATCTCAACAACCTTTTCCTGGAATGCAATTTGGGCCTGGATATCCACTTCTCCTATACAGCGGATCAATTGATCAGTAGACAAACCTCCTAGCATAAGGTTTCGTGTACGCCCATTCGTTACCGCCCGTGTCCAAGGGGTCCCATATAGAAGCCACTGGTTGTTCAGTTCGATCCAGGCGTCTGTCGCAGGGCAAGCAGCGAAAAGGGGTTCCGGCAGATAAGGGTCACAGGCCTTGCCGTAGCCCCTGGGAGTAGTGTGCCAGGCCACCATTACCTTTGCTCCCAGGGCCTCGCCCGCCTTGGCCATCTCTTCCGCCACTCTGAAGTCGCTGATGGAATCGATGGTAATTAAAAGGCTTTCCCCCTCTTTGATTCGGATTATCTCCTTAACGGTTTTATAGGCCGCTTTAAACAATTCGAGGTCTTTGCTGGTAGGCATAACTTATCGCCTCCTGTTCCCGGGCCTCTGGGAGGCCTTTCGGCTTGCCGATTATTGTCCCATTCGGGAAATGAGAGAAACCTGCGTCTTCAGGCGAAGACTTCAATTCGTTCATTTCTTTGAGTAGGGTTCAAGGATCCAAGGGTTCAAGTGGCCGAGTGATTATTGAAGAACCGAAATAAGCCGACCTCAATGCATTTCACTTGACTCCTCAGCCCCTCACATAAAACGGGGTTCAAGGAGTCGAGGGGTCCAGGGGTCAAGTGAGAAAAAGGATTTGAGATGAAATGATTTTCACTTGGACCCTTGAACCCTGAACCCTTGGCCCCTAAAGCTATAGGTTTCAGCCGATAGTAGTTTACTTTCCCAAGGGCTTGGCCAACTCGGCAAGTTTAGGGTCGATCACCTTTCCTTCATCCAAAATCTGGCGGCCGTCCAGCCACACTGATGAGTTAAGGCAGATGCCATCACAATGGGTTACCGCCTCACCCGCGTTTCCCTCGAAAAACGGCCCCTGGTAGCCGAAGCCCCACTCGGTACTGCCCCAGATCCGCTCATCCTCGGTGCAGAGGCCCGAAAGCCGCGCGCCTGGATTGAAACCGTAACAGACATGGGCCATATTGTACATGTTGTCATCATTTAAGTTCTTCAGCCAATCGGCCAGGAATTTCGCTTCCTCACCGCCTACAATGTCCACGATACGTCCCTTTTCCACAACCAATTTGATGGGCGTTTTGAGGATACCCAGGTCGGCAGGTCCGCCACCGGAAAAAGAACCATCAAAAACGATCTCGCCGTTGATGGTCTCTTCCAAAGGCGCCCATCCGATCTGGCCCAACAGGAAGTGCGGGCCGGGCGTTGAGGCATGGCATTCATTGGTGACCGCTCGACCTGCGTTTGTAAAGGACACGTCGGTGCCGGCCGGAGTGGTGATGCGCATCTCTTTTGCGGCATGGGTCATTTCCACCACTGCGGTCATAAACTCACGCAAAGCCTTGAGATCAATAGCCCCGATGCAGCGATTGATCATGTCCACGTCGAGCCCTCCCAGGAACAAATAGCGGGTTTTCGTGCCTTCCCGCATGGCCTCCTCCCAGGCGGAATTGTAAAGAAGCCACTGGTTGTTGAGTTCCACCCAGGCATCGGCCCTGAGGATAGCCCCATAAAGGGAGTCCGGAAGGTAGGGGTCTCCCACCTTGCCATAGCCGGGTGGGGTGGAGTGGTATGCGATCATGGTCTTGGCGCCGGCACATTCTCCGGCCCGGGCCATGCCCTCGGCAATACTAAAATCAGCTTTGGAGTCGATGGTTATGAGTAAGGTCTCGCCGGGCTTGACCTCCAAGATATTAAAGATTGTCTTATGACAGGACACGGCCAGCTCAAGCTCTTGACTGCCAATCATTATCTCTCTCCTTTTCTATGACTCATTCAGCTTGTTCATTCAAAAGGTCGGGAAGGCGTCGGCCCCTCTCAACCGGCGGTTACAGGGCCCCTTCTGAATCCTTGTGTCAATCTTTTTGCGTATCGTTCCACGCTGGGGCCGACTCCCTCGGGAAGAAAGACCAGAACCAAAACGAATATCAGTCCGAAGAGTATCCTTTGATAGCGCTCCACCCCGGAGAAGATATCCGGGAGCAGAATCACGATGAGGGTTCCCAGCAGGGGGCCGTAACACAGGCTTCTCCCCCCCAGAAGGGGAATGAAATAGATATAAATCGTGGTGAATACCTCAATGTCCACCGAGGATATGAATCCTGTAAAATTGACGTAGAGGGCACCACCGAAACCGGAGAGCAGTCCCATGATTCCATAAGCCAGCACCTTGTATTTCATGGTGTTGATACCGACAGTCTGGGCCAGATCGTCGTTCTCGGCAATAAGGGTCAGGATTTGTCCCGTTCTGGTGGTCATCAGCCAAAATAGAAATCCCACGATAAGCAAGGTACAAACAACAAGGACCACATAATATGTATTTGGGTCCACTAAGGCCTGAATGCCGTCGAAGTAAAGTCCGTTGCGTCCGCCTGTGATGGGTTTAAGGGCGTCGATCACCTTGGGAAACAGAATGGCCAAAAGAAAAGAAGCCATCCCCACATAAAACCCCTTGGCCCGGCACGTGCTCAGGAAAATCCCCACCCCCACCACGCAGGACATCAACGATCCCATGACCATTGAGAGCAAAATCGGCCAATGGTATATCTCGGTCAGAACGATGGTTCCGTATGCACCCAGCGACATGGTCACCGAATAGCCAAAAAAGGGCTGGCCGGCCTTGTAAAGCAAGAACCAGGCCACATATCCCTGAATCATAAAGAGAAGAACGTGACCAGAAATCTCCTGCAAATAGCCGCCCCACAGCACGAAAAGACTTGGAACCGCCAATACAACCAGGGTCATAATGTGTTTATAGTGCTCTTTCACTGCCCAAAATACCTCTCGGGGACACAATCAGCACAGTGATGACAATGGCATAGAGGAGTACACTTTGCCAGTTGCCGTCCAGGAAGTACCCACTGAAACTCAATACCAGGCCCATCAGCAAGGCGCTCAACATGCCGCCCCAGACATTCCCGATACCTCCCACAACAGCGATGATGAAACCAAGAAAACCCAACTCCCACCCGCTTAACACGTTCAGGTTGTAAAGGGAGCCCCAGAAAATGGCCCCGATACAGGCCAGGGAGCAACCGATGCCATGAGCCACGGCATAAACCCTGTCGGTGTTGACACCCACCAGCTTGGCCAACTTCAGGTTACGGGAGGTGGCTTGCCAGGACTGGCCGGGTTTTGTGTGAATCTCCAAAAGGCGGATGGCGGTAAGGGTACTTAGGGCGAAAACCAGGGCCAACAGCTTTATCACTTCTACTGTCACTCCGCCGACCGTGAAGCTGCCCAGGTAGGGCAATGCAATGGAGATACTGGGGCGGGGAAATATGGCCCTGGTCAGGCCCTCAAAAACAAACCCGAGGGAGATGGTGATGACGAAGAAAAGGATTGCGTCTCCTCCCCTGTTGCTGATGGGAGTCAGAAGAATCTTCTGCAGGAAATAGCCAATGGGGAAGCAGACCCCTACACCCAGGATCAAGGCCAGTCCCAGATTGTAAGATAAAAAATACCAGGTCACAAAACCCCCGAATACGCCGATCAGGCCGATGGCAAAATTGGGAATGCCTGTTATGCCGTAAACCACGGCTACTCCCAATACGGGTAAAGAGAGAATGCCGCCCATTATGATGCCGTTTATTATGCCCGTAAGAATCATGGCTCTCACCTTGAAATCACTGTCCCATGTACAGGTCTTGCAGCGTTCTGTCGTCCAGGTTGGATGATTTTTCTATGAACTTGATCTCTCCGCCTTCCAATCCGATGATCCGATCGGCGATTCGCAATATCTTGATGTTTTGCTCAGCCAGAAAAAGCGCTTTACCGGTCTCATTCCTGATCTGGCTGAGATTACTGAAAAGCCGGGTGACCAGCTTGGGAGCCAGGCCGATGGAGGGTTCGTCGATGAGCAGCAGATTCGCATCGGAAACGATACCGATTCCCACGGCCAGCATCTTCTGCTGCCCTCCACTCAATGTATGGGCGCTTTGGGTACCCCTATCCTTTAGGACCGGGAAAAGAGAATGCACATACTCGATCAACCGGTTGACTCTTTGGGAGCTGACAAGCACGCCACCGACTTCCAGGTTTTTTCTTACCTGCATCATGGGAAAGATGTATCTTTCTTGGGGCACCAGCATGAGTCCCATTCGTCGGCGTTCCCTCACGGACAAGCCGTCGATGCGCCTCCCCAAAAAGGAGATCATCCCTTCCTTGTTTCTCAAGGTGCCGGCTATGGTCTCCAGCAAAGTGGTCTTGCCGGATCCGTTCGGGCCCACAATCCCAATGATTTCATGCTCAAAAACCTCAAAACTGATATTCTTCAAGGCCGTGATCTGGCCGTAGTTGGTTATCAGTCCTGACACTTTGAGTATAGGATCGGACAAAAGCTATTCCTCCTCCGTTTCCAAGTAGCAGGCCAGCACGGCTGGATTGGTTCTGATCTCCTCGGGCGTGCCTTCGGCAATGGGGCATCCTTGATCCAGCACAAATATCTTGTCAGAGGTCCGCATAATGGGTTTCATCTCGTGACCAATCTGGAAGATGGTATACCCTCGATCGCGCAGGTCGAGGACGATATCGCAGACATGATCGGTTTCGGCGGAAAGAAGTCCCCCGATCAACTCATCCAGCAAGATCAACTTGGGGCTGGTAGCCAAGGCCCTCCCCAGATCCACCAGTTTGCTGTCAAGAGGCGGAAGATTGGAAACCAAGGTGTCAGCCTTGTCATCCAATCCCAACAACTCCAACACCTCATGGGTGCGTATCGTTCTCTCTCTTTTGCTGATGGGGTCCTTTAGAAAGCCTGATCTTATATTTTCGAAAACGGTCAGATTGGGAAAGTTATTTCTGAGTTGGTAGGTTTTGGCTATCCCCGCCCGACAGATTTGATGGGGTCGCAGTCTGGTGATATCTTTGCCCAGAAACTTGACAACTCCGGCATCAGCCCGCAACACACCGGTTATGACATTGAACAGGGTCGTCTTTCCGGCTCCGTTGGGCCCGATGAGGCTGCATATAGACCCCTCCTCCACATGAATGCTTACATCGTCCAGCGCTTTGAGTCCGCCGAACGAAATCTCCACATTCGTTACATCCAACATGGGTCCAACGCCTATTCTGCTCTCCGGCTGAAAGGAAATTTACATTGAATTATCCGGCCCGGGAAACCATCCCCAATGCCGGCCCCTTTTTCAGGGGGCCGGCATGTAGGATAGCAACCTTACTTGCCCATGGGGTAAGTCTTCCCCTGCATGAGGCGTTCTTTCCCTTTGATCTGGGCCATCACCTCCTTGATATTCATCTTCGGGGTGGAAAAAATTTTGATCAGCACGGGATGAAGGCCAAAGCCGGGGTCCAGTTCACCAGCACCAGGTTCGAATTTAACGATACCTGCCCTTGCACCCATATTGCTGCCAAAAGGTCCCAGAGGGCCCATAGGACTGATGCAGACGTTCTGGAAGGAAGTTTTAAGCATGGTTTCCATGACCTTTTCACGGTCTTTGGTGCCTGCGGCCTCAAAGGCTCTGATGGCCCAATACACCGCCTGATAGTAGTTGTTTGTGTATGCCTCCGGGTAGGCGTCTTTGCCGTACTCGGCCTTCCACTTCCTCACGAACTCCTTCCACGCTGGACTACCAGGATCATGATCGGCCAGGGTGTAAATGTTCTTGGCGCCTTTCACACCTGTAATCTTGGCACCTCCCATGTTGGAATACGTGGTGCCATAGAGGAAGTACTTCGGCTTGGCTCCGGCGGCAGCCAACTGCTTGGCGGCGCTGAACCAGCCGGCCCCGGAATAGGGACAGAACAAGGCGTCAGGTTTGGCGTCCTTTATGATCTGAACCTCTGTGGAGTAATCCGTCTTGTCCAATGGAGTATACAGTACGGGCACGATCTCAAAAGGCCTTCCGTTCTTCTCCCAGTAATCCTTGAGACCGAGACTGTTGCTGTATCCCCAGTCGTAGTCCCCGCCCAGGAAGGCTACTCTTTTTGCGCCCATCTCATGAAAAAATTTACCTGCAAGCTGTCCGGCGAAAAAACTCGCGTAACCGTAATAAGCGACCCACTTGCTCACCGGTACGTTCCCGGGGGGCATGTACTTGGTTACGCTCAGGTGTCCGCCTACGAAGTAGGGAAGCTTGTACTTGGAAGCGTCCTTGCAGGGCACCCTGATGGTGGTTTCCAGGGCGGCCCCGGCAGCCACATCGGGTTTCCAGATCTGAACCTCTCTCTTAAGTTTTCGTGAAAAAACCGAGGGTTTGGTTTCGATGTCAATGACCTTATACTCGACTTTTGAAAACCCCTTAATCCCTGCTGCATTGATCTCCTTTACCGCCAGCCGCATGGCTCGATCATAAGCCGGTCCGATGTTTCCAGCCGCCCCTGACTGGGACACTGTTCCCAGCAGCCGTATGACCTTGTCGTCGGCCTTTACTGTCGCTGTTGAAAACAAAAAGACCAACAGCAGCAAGCCAGCCAAGGTTACGGTGATCGCTTTCACCTCTTGTTTTCGGAAGAAACCAGGATAATGCATTTCCCCCCCTCCTTTCTTGTGTGTGACAGGTTATGGTCGGCCTGCCAAAAAAGGTTGTGCTTCTTTGTTCCTAAAACTTCCAAAACCAGAGGGGGTGGTAGGCGAATGTTTGAAGGCGTGTTGCCCCCTCAACAGAGTCTGTTGAGTTTGATGAATGGAACGACCGACTGAATCAATTACCGCTATGAAACGCCACGTTCGGGTCTTTGCCCTCCACAAGGAGCCCGAACTGCGGAAGGTTATGCAAGGTCAAACCGGATGCCAGATACCCGGATCAGAGCACATACCGAAGCTGCCAGTGGACTCCTCTTTCGCAAAAAAAGGTCTCAACCGCCAAAAGACCGTCCACTTTCGGGAGTTCCTCAAATATGAATCTCTCATGTGAGAACTCTTGGTTAAAGAACATGACGGCCATGATATCATAGCGCCCGCTGACACCACTCGCCATGACCACACCTTTCATGTTCCCGATCTGCTCAAGAACCTGGCCCACCTTGCTCGGTTCAACCTTGAAGGCCATGAACGCCGAATAATGCCCTGATACTGCCTTAGGGTCCACAAGCCCAATTATCTGCAGTATGCCGGCCTTGATAAGCTTATTGACCCGATTCCGCACGGTATTAGTGGTCATTCCCAGATCCTTGGCGATCTCAGCGTAAGGTTTGCGCCCGTTCCACAGGTGACGGACGATCGCCAGATTGATTTCATCCATATCCATAGCCCTTGGAGTTCTCAATTTCTGATTACTTTTAATTAAAATTTTCATAGATCGTTTTGCATTTGTCAACAAAAAAATATTTTCTTTTAGCAAATACCAAAAAAGTTGAAAAACAAAACAATCTTCTCAAGATGCCTCTCCATGGAATCAATCACTGTATCCCCCGGAAAGATGCACCGTTGAGAATCGCTGTAGTGTCGGTATGAACCTGATTTATGGAAGGGTTGTCCGGGGGCGTTTGGGTTGACAGGTTCAAAAACAAAGGCCCTTCATCCCAGATCTTGAAATCCCTTGAAGGCTATCGTGGTCTTACTT
>JAFDEE010000007.1 GCA_019310525.1 Deltaproteobacteria bacterium
GGATTAAAATTTGAGTCTGACCTGTCTGCCGTGCCTGCCTGCCCCTTGGAATGGCAGATAGGCCCGGCACAGGCAGGCGCAGAAATTGAGCAAAAGGGGGCGTTTTTCAAAGGTCTCAAAGAACCTTGGATGCAGTTCATCACCTCAAGGACCCGTTTGCTGGATGGCCTCATGAACACCGACGTTTCGGAATTTCCACCCAAAAACCACGAGAAGTTGAAGATTGAAAATCGGCGTATCAGGGAAAAATGCGCCTCGCTCAAAAAGGCTCTCAAAAATCTTGAACGGGAATTTAAAGCCCAGAGTGCGCTCTTCGATGCCCTTCCCATCGGCATTGTCCTGGTCCATGACAAGAAAATAGCCGCCATCAACGAAACCGCATTGAGGGAACTGGGATATGAAAGGAAGGATTGCCTGGGAAAAAATGCCTTTGATTTCGTCAACCCCGAAAAAGCGGGATTTGTGGAGAAGTACCACAGGAACCGCCTTTCCGGCCGACCGGCCCCTTCCCAGTATGAAGTACCCATCTTGAAAAAAGGCGGAGGCATTGTGGAATGCAAAATCCGCATACAGAAAGTTCGATATAAAGGGGGAAAGGGTTTTCTCGTCCTCATAATCCCGGTGGCGGAACGGAAGAGAAAAGAAAGGGAAAGAGAGCTTAAGCAGAGAATGGAGATCATGAGAGCCTTGGTGGCCGGTCTGAATCGCCATCTCGGCCGCGATCTGGATATTCTCACTCAACACGCCCGGCAGATGAAGAAGATCTCCGATCCCGCCCGTTCCGAACACCTTGAAAGCCTGAAGGGCATAGAAGAGGCCGCCGAGCGGATTTCCGGGACCGCAAGAGTTCTCAACCTCCTCTCAAGCCCGCAACAGGATCCCCACCACAGGGTGGTTTTCAAATTGAACGACGTGATCCAGCGGGTTGTGAACCGTGTACAACCAAAATTGCGGGATGTAGGGAAAAGAAGAGGCGTTTCCTATCGCCTGAAAACATACTTGAGGGCGGACTCTACACTCCAGGGGAATCCGGATGAGATATGCGACGTAATCCACCACGTGATGCTGAACGCCGTCGAAGCCATGCCCGATGGAGGTGATATCTACTTGAGCACGGAAGAAAATGGGGGATACGCCGACATATACGTCCAGGACAGCGGAGTGGGCATCCCGGAGCATTTAAAAAGCAGAATCCTGGATCCCTTTTTCACCACGAAGGAAGAAGGAAGAATCGGATTGGGATTGAGCGTCGCCCATGCCATCCTTCAAAGGCACGGAGGGGATATCGAACTGCTCAGCAAGCCGGGACAGGGAACCATCGTGAGCGTCCGAATGCCCGTGGCGGAGCGTCCCTTGGATGGAAACAAAATCCGCGGAAGGAGAAAGACCGGAAAAGCACATATCTTGATAGTAGAACCAATTGATATCATGCGTGAACTACTGGCCCAGGCCCTGGCCGGCAAGGGATACCGCACTACCAGGGCCGTCTCCGGCAGGGAAGGACTCCATTTCCTGACCAAAAGGCCGGTCGATCTCCTTATCGCCGATGATGCACTCCCGGACCTTGAAAGTGCGGCCCTTTTTCGGAAGGCAGGGACCCTCTCCCCACAACCTGCCCTCGTCCTGATCCAATCGGTAGGGGAAGGCCCTCATCCTCTGTCTTCAACAGCACCGCACGTGGACCTACTCTTTCGAAAACCCTTGTTGATTGATCAATTGGTCCGGGAAATTTCATCCCTTCTACGAGGCAAGGGATGGTGACAGAATTTGAATCAAATACGGGGAGGAAGGACAAAGGACCAACGGGATCAGGGGCCCAAGGAGGGATTTTGGAACAACCGAATGAAAAATGGGAAGGCCCCCTTGCGGAGAGGATGAGACCCAGGGACCTGGGTGACTTGGTCGGCCAAGACCACATCGTCGGTGAGGGATCTCCTCTCAGGAGGGCCCTTGAGTCAGGCCGCATCTTTTCGGTGATCTTCTGGGGACCGCCGGGTTCCGGAAAAACCACATTGGCCAGGCTCATGGCCGATTACACCCGGTTCCCCTTCCGGTCCTTTTCCGCCGTTACATCGGGTATCAAGGATCTTCGCAAGGTGACCGACGAGGCTGAGAAGACCTTCGAAGGTTCCGGAAAACCGACCATCCTCTTCGTGGATGAAATCCACCGGTTCAACAAGGCCCAGCAAGACGCCTTCTTGCCTTACGTGGAAAAGGGCCTCATCATCCTGGTGGGAGCCACCACAGAGAATCCATCATTCGAGGTGATCCCCCCGTTGCTCTCCAGGGCCCGGGTAATGGTATTACACCCACTCGGAGAGGATGCCCTCCGGGCCATCCTGGAGCGGGCCCTGCAGGACGAAAAATCGGGTCTTGGGAAGACGGGGGTCCGGATCCTGCCGGAGGCCCTGGATCATCTCATCCACGTCTCTTCCGGTGATGCCAGAGTAGCCCTAAACAACCTGGAGATGGCAGTTCAGTATGTCTTAGCCGCCGGGAACAGCGAGCCCTTGCTGGATCTCCAGACCGTAGAAAAGGCCCTCGACAGAAAGGCCCTTCCCTATGACAAGGCCGGCGAGGAACACTACAACCTGATTTCGGCCTTTCACAAGAGCCTGAGGGGAAGTGACCCACAGGCCTCTCTCTACTGGCTCTACCGGATGTTGGAGGCGGGTGAGGACCCGCTCTTCATCGCCCGCCGAATGATCCGTATGGCCTCTGAGGATGTCGGCCTGGCCGATCCCCAGGCCCTCCCCATCGCCCTGGCTGCCTTTGACGCCTGGCGGAAGGTAGGTCCCCCTGAAGCGGAGCTGGCCCTCGCGGAAGCGGCCGTGTATCTGGCCTCGGCCCCGAAAAGCAATGCGCTCTATCTGGCCGAGCGGGCCGTGAAGGCCGAAATCCGAGAATCCGGCGCCCTACCCGTTCCCCTCCATATCCGCAACGCGCCGACCCGTCTCATGAAGCGGCTGGGTTACTCGCGGGGGTACCTTTACCCCCACAATTATCCAGGGGCATGGATCCCCCAGGAATACCTGCCCAAAGGTATAAAAACCCGGACCTTCTATCGGCCGACCAACCGGGGGCATGAGAGGGAGATCCTAAGGCTGATTTCGGAGCGGAAAAAAAGAGTAAAAGGAAAGCCTTCACCAAGGGCAGGGTGAAGGGAGGGCATTTCAAAACTTCCATCCCATCGAAAAACCGTAAACAGTCTTGTCGAACTCATAGAGGGCCGTATTGGATTGGTTTTGGATCAGGTTCAGGGAGACGGAGAGGAACATGTGCTTTGATACATTCCGACTCAGTACCAGGTAAAAATTGTGCCTCTTGTCGCGTCGGAGATGACCTTCAGGCCAGAGGAGCGCCGGTGCCTTGTAATGCTTCCTGGTAAACTTGTACTTGGCGAAAAATTCCATATCCCAATCCTGCCAGGTGAATTGCTTGAAATAGGAAACCGCGAGGTTTAATGCGTCGTAACTGTACCTTCTCTCCCGGGCATTCAGGTTCTCGCCCGAACAGGAAAAGGAAAGGAACTCCCGCCGGCCGTTGAAATAGAAGTTGGGATTTATCTCCCAGGTTCGATTGATATTATCCTGGCCGTTCCGGTCATTGGTTGAGGTGGCTGTTTCATAAGTATCGCGGGAATAACCCACTGTCGTGCGGAGGCTGAAGGTCGGAGTAAAAAAAAACTCCAGGCTGGGCTTAAAGTCCACCGTGTCGTACAAGGAATCGTGTCCGAAAAGGTTGCCGGCATACCCAAGGGGAAGTTTTAAAATGCTCTTGGAGGTCGTGACCCAGGGCCCGGCAGAAAGGCGCCAGTGGGTGAAATCGAATTCGTGGTACTTCCACCCCCGTGTCTGGTACAGGGTGGCGCTGGTATTCCACAACCATCTTCCTTTCTCGCCCGCATCGTAGAGGACGTTTCCCGCCATACTGATACTCGTCACCCAATCCCTTAAGGCCTTCTGGGTATCGGTCAGAGGGCCGATCCTGCCCAGACCGCCGGGGATCTCAATGAATTCCCGGTCCGGACCCGCGCTTACGTTGGAATCACTTTGAATTCCCAGGGCGATCCGGGCATTGGTATAAAGCCGCTTCGTCCTTTCCACGATGGCGGAAAGCAGTTTCCTGATTTTCTCCTTGACCCTTTCCGGCGGGCCGTATCCGAGAACGGTCTCAAGCTCCTCCTCGGCCTCCTCGTAGCGTCCCAGGTTGAAATAGACCATGGCAAGTTCCAGTCTTACCCGGTGAAGGTGGGGATCGACCGCCAGCATCTGCCGGAACTTGTCGATGGCCAGGTCCGCCGCCCCAGCCTTTGCGGCACAGGTGGCCAGCCAGAACATGACGTCCATGGTCTCCACCTTTCCGGAGATCTCCTTGAAGATCGGGAGGGCCAGGGCATATTTCCTATCGTAATAAAGGGTGAGGGCTTTCGTCAGAAGCTTGTCGAGGGCCTTGATCTCATCGGACGTCATCCCTTTCAGTTGATCAAGGGCCTTTCGGTCATGGGCCAGGACCCCAGGGCTCTTTTTCATCCCTCCCGAAGCACCGGCCGCGGCAGGTACACTCCACAAGGTCCAAAAAAAGGAAAAAAAACAGCAGATGAAGAGAGAACTCCGAAGGAAAGCGCATCGGTGGTTCATGGCTCCTCCGCGGCGAAGAGGTTCCTTTTGAAGGAAAACAACGAGTTCCGGTGGAGGGTGTACCCGGGAATCAAAAAGATCTGGATACCGATTGAAGGGAATCTAGTATAGAAATGCTGGTTTCGTCAAGACGGTTCCCGAGCAACCAAGGTGCCGCAAAACGTTGCTCAATACGATATGGATCCTGCCCGCCTTCAACTAAGGGGCGATGAGTGAAGCCATTCTTCCGAGGTCATGATCCTGAAAAGGGGCCATAGGGCGTTTCTGCGATAGAGGCCCAGGGTATTGTGGTGAATCTCTTCGGTTACGGCCGCCGTGCAGTCCTCAAGGATGACTGTCTTGAAATCTTTTGAAAGGGCATCCATGGCCGTGGCCAGTACACAGAAATTGGTCGTGATACCGGCAAGAACACACATTGTTACCCCCATCTCCCGTAACCGCCGGTCGAGCTCGGTCTGAAAAAAGGCCGAAAACCGGGGTTTGGGGAGCCAAAGGTCTCCTACTTCGCGTTCCAGTTCACCGATGACTTCCGCGCCCCGCGTCCCCGCCAGGGAGTGGGGCTTCATCTTGCCCCTGAAGATAAAGTCCTGCCGTTTAAAGGCATCCGTCGAAAAGACGACCGGCCACCCTTTCTTCCTGAAGGCCCGGGTCAACCGGTTGATGGGGTCGATCAACTTCCTGGCCAAAGGGGTGATGGGCAGATTCTTGGTTTCGTCAAAGTTGTCCTTTACCATGTCTATGATAAGCATCGCTGGTCTTTCATCGCTTTCCATATCTCAACTCCTTGACGCGATCGATGATCATCGAGGCCGCTTTCTCCTTCATCCCTTTGCACTCTCCTTTCTTCGCCCGATTTGAAATCCGTCAAGCCGCTCTTTCTTGAAAGGAGCGTTCCTGCGGGGAAACCATAGGCCAGAAAACCCCGAAGAGCAAGTCCTTCCTGATCCGCCCAGTACTGATCACCATTTTGTTAATTGACAATAATAAGCTTTGGTGATATGTTTTAGCTTTATTTTTGCCTGAAATCAGACACTTTGGATGTTCAAACGACCTTCTGACCAAGGCAGTCTCATATCGAGGAAGGGTGTCATGGCATTAGAGAAAAGTAAGAATTTCATTCTGTGGTTCGATGAAATCGGTATCGAGGACGTCCCCATGGTGGGCGGGAAAAACGCCTCCCTTGGCGAGATGTACCAGAAACTCCATAAAAAGGGGATCAACATCCCTTACGGTTTCGCCATCACGGCTTACGCCTACCGCTATTTCCTGAAGTATGCCGGCATCGAGGACGAAATCAAGAAGGTCCTCAAGGACCTGGATACCGGAGACCTGAGCAATCTCATGCGAAAGGGCCGGGAGGTCCGGGATATCATCCACCATGCCGAGTTTCCCCCGGACCTGGTGCAGGCCATTTACACGGCCTATGACAAGCTGGCCGAAGGCTTCGGAAAGAAAGGCCTGGACGACCTGGACGTGGCCATCCGATCCTCCGCGACGGCCGAAGATCTGCCGGACGCCTCCTTTGCCGGCCAGCAGGACACCTATCTCAACATCAGGGGAAAACGGCGGGTCCTTGATGCCTGCCGAAAGTGTTTCGCGAGCCTTTTCACCAACCGGGCTATTTCCTATCGCCACGACAAGGGATACGGACAGTTCGACGTCTCCCTCTCCATTGCCGTGCAGAAGATGGTCCGGAGTGATTCGGCTTACTCGGGAGTCATGTTCTCCATTGACACCGAGACCGGATTCAAGGACGCGGTCTTCATCACCGCCGCTTACGGTCTGGGAGAGAACGTGGTCCAGGGTAACGTCAACCCGGACGAATACTACGTTTTCAAGCCGGCCCTCAAGGCGGGGAAACGGGCCATCATCAGCCGTAAAGTCGGAGACCGTGACATCAAGATGGTCTATTCCCTCGAAGATGACGCCACGGTGAAAAATGTGGCCACAACCCTCACAGAAAGGCATCGGTACGTCCTGGACGACGACGAAATCCTAAAACTCGCGGAGTGGGCCTGCATCATCGAGGACCATTACAGCAAGGAAGCCGGTCACTTCAAGCCTATGGACATAGAATGGGCCAAGGACGGAGACGGGATCAACGTGGGAACGGGCGAACTCTTCATCGTCCAGGCCAGGCCCGAAACCATACACAGCCAGGGGAGTTCCAACAGTTATGAAAATTACCGGCTTCTCGAAAAGGGGGAAGTGCTCGCTGTTGGGACGGCCGTTGGCACAAAGATCGGCCAGGGGGTGGCCAACCTCATTGAATCATCCGCCGACATGGACAAGTTCCAGGAAGGACAGGTGCTGGTTACAAGCATGACGGACCCGGATTGGGAACCCATCATGAAAATCGCCGCCGCCATCGTCACCAACAAGGGGGGGCGTACGTGTCACGCCGCCATCGTCTCCCGGGAGCTGGGGATCCCCTGTGTGATCGGAACAGGGAATGCCGACGAGATCATCAAGAGCGGGCAGGAAATCACAGTTTCCTGTTGTGAGGGTGAGACTGGCTATGTCTACGACGGATTGTTGAAGTACGAGGTGGAAACCCTCGACATGGATGATATTCCCCAAACCCGGACGAAGATAATGATGAACGTGGGGATGCCGGAGAAGGCCTTTGTCCAGGGGATGATTCCTAACGACGGGGTGGGCCTCGCCCGGGAGGAATTCATCATCTCTTCCCATATCGGGATCCACCCCCTCGCCCTCATCGAATATGACGAGCTGAGGAAAAAGGCCAAGAACGATCAGCGAATCGCGGGGGTCGTCTACCATATAGACGAGGTCACTTCGGTTTATGAGGACAAGACCCAGTTTTTCATCGACAAGCTGGCCGAGGGAGTCGCCCGGATCGCCGCCGGATTTTACCCGAACGACGTCATCGTCCGCCTTTCCGATTTCAAGACCAACGAGTATGCGAACCTCATCGGGGGATTCCTTTACGAGCCCGTGGAGAGCAATCCCATGATCGGATGGAGGGGGGCTTCCCGGTATTACGACGAGAAATTCAAACCGGCCTTCGAGCTGGAATGCAAGGCCCTCAAAAAGGCACGCAGCGAAATGGGGCTTACCAACATCAAGTTGATGGTTCCCTTCTGCCGGACCCCGGAGGAAGGGAAAAAGGTCGTTGCCCTCATGAAGGAATTCGGATTGGTGCAGGGGGAGGAGGACCTGGAGATTTACGTCATGTGCGAGATCCCCAGCAACGTCATCCTGGCAGATCAGTTCGCGGAGATCTTCGACGGCTTCTCCATCGGCTCCAACGACCTGACCCAATTGGCCCTCGGGCTTGACAGGGACTCTTCTCTGGTATCCCACATCTACGATGAAAGAAGCGAAGCCGTCAAACGACTCATCGCTGACGTGATCAAGACCGCCAAGGCAAAGGGGCGCAAAATCGGAATCTGTGGACAGGCGCCCAGTGACTTTCCCGAGTTCGCGGACTTCTTGGTGGAATGCGGCATTGATTCAATAAGCCTCATACCCGACTCGGTCGTAAAGACCCGATTGACCGTCGCGGCAAAGGAAAAAGCGCTGGGTATCCAACCGTCATAGGAAAAACAGGGGGAAATGGAACCGATACGGATTTTGGGGACGGGCTCCTACGTCCCGCCCAAGGTACTGAGCAATTTCGATTTACAGAAAATGGGACTTGACACCACGGATGAGTGGATCACACAGCGGACGGGTGTCAGGGAAAGAAGAATCGCTGATCCCGATGTCACCACCTCGGACCTCTCCCTAGAGGCTTCCCGAAGGGCCCTGGAGATGGCGGGGATGTCCGCACGGGACCTGGATCTCATCATCATCGCCACCATTACACCGGACACTTGCTGCCCCTCGGCATCCAACTGGCTCCAGGCCAAACTGGATGCCCCCCAGGCTGTCACCTTCGACGTTACGGCCGCCTGCTCCGGGTTCATCTTCGGGATCAACGTGGCCACCCAATACCTCCACACAGGGGCCTGCCGGAACGTGCTGGTGGTAGGGGCCGAAGTCATGACCCGAACCTTGGACTGGACGGACAGGAAAACCTGCATACTCTGGGGAGACGGAGCCGGTGCCGCGGTACTGACCAGCGGCAAGGAAGGGCACCTGATCCTTTCCACCCATATCCATACCGACGGAGCCAACGGCCAAGACCTGCTTCTGCCCGGAGGGGGTTCAAAGACCACCCCCATCTCTCACGAAAGCGTGGATAAAAAACTCCATACCCTCAACATGATCGAGGCCAACGCGAGCTTCAGGGTGGCTGTGAGACATTTCGTGGAGACCATCCGGGAGGCCGTTCAATACAACGGCTTGGAAGTGGAAGACGTAGACTGGTTCATCCCCCACCAGGCCAACCTCCGGATGTTCCAGTCCATGGCCAAAAGCCTGAAAGTCCCCATGGAAAAATTCTATGTCACCCTCCACAAGTACGGGAACATTTCTTCCGCTTCTTGTGCCATCGCCCTGGACGAGGCCGTTCGGGACGGGAGTGTCAAGGAAGGCCAGATCATATGCATGCCCGTCTTCGGCGGCGGTCTCACTTGGGGCAGCGCCCTGATCCGATGGTGACCTAACTCCTTCCCGGTGAGCCGTTTTCAAAACGTTTCAGTCTGTTCAAGGTCAACCAAGACGGTTTTTTTCTCCCATCCCCCGTTAGGGGCAATAAAGCAAAGAGACCTTTGAAAAACGCCCCCTTTTGCCCAATTGCGGCGTCAGGCTCAAACCGGGGACCCGCCCGAAGGGTGAGGAGTCGTCGCTTCGCGCGGACAAATTTCAATCCTCAAAATACTAAATGTATTCCTGCGGTTGAAATTTTCGCCTTCCTTGAACTTGACCAAAATTGAGCATTTTTCAAAGGTCTCGCAAAAAGGCCGCAGCGAGGTGCGGCCTTTTTGCTTGTCCTGGATGCCTTCTTAACACGCCAGCCTGGGGCAGGCATTTTCCCCCAACTCAAACGCCGGCAATGGTTCACGCCTTCTATCCGGCCGCCCTTTCTCCTGGTGAAGGGGCCGTGGATCTTGAAAGACTCAGCTTCTGGAAGAAAAACACCGAGAGTAATAGGGCGAAGCCCACGGCGTTCCAGAAGATACCCGGCACAAGGAGCCCCGCCACTGCCAGGAAGAGAAGAAAACGCTCGATAATGCGTGTTTTTTTTATGAGATAACCATCCCAGCAGGCTGCCAGGGCAATAAGTCCGAAGAAAACGGAGAGGATGGTTTCAACAATGTCACCGACTGAACCCTGGAGAAGAATCGCGGGCCGGTAGTAGAACATGAAGGGCAAGATATACAGGCCCTTGGCGAACTTGAAGGCCGTCAGCATCGTTTTCATGGGATCGGACCGGGCTATTCCTGCCGCCGTAATGGATGCGAGCCCTACCGGCGGCGTGATGGCCGAGTCGATACTGTACCAGATCATGATCATGTGAGCCACGAGAAGGGAAAAACCCATGTCCGTGAGGGCGGGACCCGCGGTAATGGCAAGGACGATATAGGCCGGACCCGCAGGCAGTCCCATCCCGAGCACCATGGAGATCAGGCCCACGAATATGATGGCCAGCAGGGGGACTCCGTGGGTCAAATCGGAAAGGAGCCAGGATACCTTGAGGCCGACTCCCGTGAGTCCCACGAGGGCGAGTACAATCCCGATGCAGGCAACGATGCTCCCGATACTGAGGGAATATTGGCCGCCGAGTACAAGGCCCCGGTATATGAGACGGAGATCGATCCGCCGGGTCCTGATGGAATGGACGACCACCAGGGAAACGATCCCTGTAAGCGCCGCCATGGCAGGTGGATAGCCCAGGGCCATGGTAATGATAATGAGGGCCAGGGAAAGAAAAAAGTGCCACCCCGCCTTCAGCACCACCGGTATCGGTTCCGAGGACCAACTCTCCCCGATTCCGATACCCTCGCGCCGGGCCTCAAAGTGGATAAAGGCTCCAACGGTGAAAAAATAGAGAATGATCGGAGCTGCGGACACCGCCATGATAGTCAAGTAAGGGATCTGAGTGAACTCAACCATGATGAACGCGACGGCTCCCATGATGGGGGGCATGATCTGACCGCCCGTGGAGGCGGCCGCCTCGATGGCCCCTGCAATATGGGGCCTGTAACCCACCCGCTTCATCATGGGAATGGTGAAAACCCCTGTGGATGACACATTGGCGATGGCGCTGCCGGAAATGGAGCCCATGAAGGCGCTGCCCACAACCGCTGCCTTGGCCGGACCACCTACGGTCCTACGGGTCAAAGAAAAGGCCAGCTTCATGAAAAAATCGCCCGCGCCCGTGATCTCGAGAAAGGCCCCCATTATGATAAAGGGAACCACATACAGGGTCATGAACTTGGTGGCCATGCCGTAGTAGCCCTCCAGGCCGCAAAAGACCTGGCTGACGATCGTCGCAAGGTCGAAACCGGGGTGCCCGAAACTCCCCGGCACATAGTTACCGAAATAGGCATAGAGAATCGTTGCGGACGCCACCACTGTCAGGGACCACCCGATGACCCTCCTCCCAGTATCCAGCCCGATCAAGATCATGGTGATGCCGAAGAACATGTCCCAGCGGTTTGGGGCGCTGAGCCGCACGAAGCGCCCGTTGTAATCCACCATGATGTAAAGGGAACCGCATACGGCCAGGAGCACGATAACCGCGTCGATCACGGCCGCAACCCGGGATGAAGACCTCCGGTTGAAGGGATAGACTACGGCGCACAGCACAAGGGTCAGCATCAAATAGAGGGATCTCTTGATCACGATGTCGGCCATGACGTTGACGGTCCAGTAAATCACCAGGCCGGAGGTCAGGGCCATCCCCAGCTGCACGACACGGTGCCAGACACCTTCGAATTTTCTCTCTACCGCCCCGGATACGGCCGCCTGAGGCTGTCCTGCACCGCTCTCATTCCCGCTGTTTTCCGAAGAAGCATTTCCTCCCATGGTCCTTCCCCAAATCGTTGGATTTCAGCGGCCCCTTCCCCGACCCTTCAAGTCAAGACGAGCCCGCCCCGGCCCACCTATTTCTCACCCCGGGCCCATGAAATCACCAAACAAGCCGTTCCCCGGGTTTCTCAGGCCAAGGCAGGGCCGGAGAACACCCGGGGGGAAACCTGTCTATTTCAAAACCCCCGCTTCTCTGAAAAACTTCTCCGCACCGGGGTGAAAGGGGATAGGGGCCCACTTAGCGGCGTTTTCGAGCTTAATGCCCTTTCCCGCCGGGTGGACTTTTCCCAGGTAGGTGAGGCCCTCGGGACTGTAAATGGACTTGACCAGCTTATAGACGAGATCATCGGGAAGATCGGCCCGGCAGGCCCAAAGGGCGGCCATACCCACGGTTTCGATATCCTCATTGATCCCCCTGTAGGTCCCGGCCGGAATGACCATGGGCAGGTACTTCGGCATGGCCTTCACGAGCTTTTCCCGGTAACCCGGAGCAAAACGAATGATCTCTATTTTATGGGTCAGGCTGAGTTCGGTAAGGTTGGGGGTGGGAATGGCGGCGATCTCCATTGCAGCGTCGATGCGCCCCATCTTCAGGGCCTCCACAGCGGCCTTTCCGGGAAGAAACACAATCTTCATGTCTTTTTCGGGGTCCAGGCCGTGGATCCTGACCCAGTCAAAAAAAAGCTTGTGCATCGATCCTCCAGGCGCCCCTCCACAGACGGTTTTTCCTTTCAGATCCAGATAGGTCTTGATCCCGCTCTTTTTCAGGGTGTAGGGCTCCCCCCAATTGGCAAAGAGTATCCCCATACCCCGCATCTTATTGTACTTCTTCTTGTAAGGTTTCATACCCCTGAAGGCCATGTGTGAATCACCGGTGCTGACAAGACCGATGTCGGCCTTTCCCATGTCCAAGCGGTTGATGTTTTCGTCCACGCCCCCGGAAGTCACGGCGGTGCAGCGAACCCCCGGCACGTGTTTGGAGATGTATTCGGCCATGCCACCGCCTATGGCGTAAAATCCACCCCCCATTGAACCCGTGGAGATGGAAAGGTTTGCTGTTCCCGCCGACGCGACGGCAGCGAGACACAGGATCGCAAACAATATTGTCCCTACGGCAAAACCTTTCTTCATTTTTTCCCTCCTCAATGAAATGTTAAAGAATGAAAACGAGTCTGGATTGAATACAAACCGATTTTCACCTCCTTTCCCTGTCGGTCTACCTACAAGGGGCCCTGAGAAGACGGGTTTTACCAGGGTAAAACCGCCCTTCTTTCCCGGTAAGGCGTGACTTGGATCGCCTTTCCAGGGCACTCCAACTCACACAGAAAACAACTCTGGCAGTCTCTGAGATAGGCGATCATCGCCTTCTTGGTATCAGGGTGCAGGCGAATGACATCCTGGGGACAAATCTTTTCGCAAATCCCGCAACCGTTACAGGCCTGATGATCAATCCAGTGGATACCCATTATCTCTCCTTAGGCAGGGGTAGCCATGGAACCTTGATCCCAAAAGCGGGCGACTTCTTAACGCCAGGGCATTTCCGAATCCCGGTGTCCTTCCATCACACGGATGATAGGATGAGTATAGCGCTCCTTAGGGGGTTTCATGGGGTAGCGGTCAATAGGAATATTCCGGGTCGAAACCGTGATACCGCCCTTCTCTTTCCGAAGGATGACCCATTTCAGCCATCCCTTGTTATCGGTATCGGGAAAGTCCTCCCTTAGATGAGATCCGCGGCTTTCCGTCCTCGCGAGGGCGGCCCGGAGGAACAACTCGCCGCATGTGACCATGTTGGCGGCTTCGACGGCCATTCGCAGGCAATGGGGATCGTGGGCTTTCAAGTGCGGGACGACATGATCCCGGATATCCATGAGACGGTTCAGGCTGGCTTCCAGCCTTTCACGGTGGCGGAGGATGTAGATATCCATGGGAAAGAGAAGTTGCTGAACCTCCAATACGGCGTAATCGGGATCATATCCGCTGGACCTTCTTAGTGGCAGGACCAGCTCTTCTGAAAAGACCCCGATCTCTTCCCTGCTAAGAACCGGGTCCCCGATTTCCCTCACATATCGGGCGGCCGCCCACCCGCTCCGGGCTCCGGAGGTCGTCGCGAAGGGAATAGCATAGGCACAAAACCCTTCCACCCCGGAGGCGGGCCCGCAGGTGGCGTCCCCCGCCGCATAAAGTCCCTCAACAGTGGTCTCGCAATCGGTGTTGATGGTAAGTCCTCCTCCATACCCCACATTTCCCATGTTCACACTGACCCACTCCACCCGTTCCCTTATCTTGCCGTCTCGAATATACCCCGCCCTCTCGAAGGCACGATACATGATGGGGAGGGTCTTCTTGAAATAGGAGAGGGTTTTTTCGTCAAATTCACTGAAATCAAAATAAATGGGACCGTTTCCGAGACGGACTTCACAGGCCATGCCGGCGGAAAGTCGGTTCATGGCCGCATGGTCCCCGTATTCCGGGTCGTACTTTCTCATGTAAGTCTCACCCCGGGCATTGACGAACCGAGCGCCCACTCCCTGGAGGACATTCATGCCCGTTGTGTCGAAATCCGCGCAGGAAAGGTGATGGCAGCAAAATTCATAGTTCGACACCTCCGCCCCGGCGCGAATGCCCATACAATGGGCATCCCCGGTCACCATCTTCTGGTAGGCGTAATGGGACTTAAATGCCTGGGCGCCCGCAGCCAGGATAACGGCCTTTGCCTTGAAAAGGCTCACTTCCCCGCTCTTAATATCGAAACCCAGGGCACCGGCGACCCGTTCCGGGTGTGAGGCATCATGGATCAGGTGGGTCACCATGGTCTTGTCAAGGATCTTCACCCCATGGCCGCGGGTCGTCTTTCGGAGGACATCCATGAGCGCGGGCCCTTCAAACATCATGGTCTTGATGGGTCGTTCGTCCGAGGATCCCTGGCCTTCCAGCCTGTCGAAACGGCCCTGTCCGTCCTTGAGAAAGGGAACTCCCCAGGCATCCAGTTCAAGGGCCCGCTGGTAGACCTCTTGTAGGTGAATCCGGGTCCAATCCTGGTCGTTCATGTAACAGCCTTCCTCCACGGCCTTACCGAACCAGAGATCATAGTCGTCTTCATGGGGGATGAAACACTTGAATGATCCTGCTGCGAACTTGCTGCAGCCGCTTTTCCCAACATACCCTTTGTCTACGAGAAGAACAGTCGCCCCCGAATCACGGGCCTTGATGGCTGCGAAACAACCCGCAGCACCACCGCCTATCACCAAAATATCGGATTGGAACTCCTGCAATGGATCTCTCCCTCCCCTAAACATGAAACCGCCGGGACCAGTCCCGGTTGCACTCCCCTTCGTTCCATCCACATTTGTACCGACCCCCCGGGGAGTGTCCCGGTCGCTTGTGACCCCACCCCTCTTACCCTAGCAGGATTCATAGAGTACAACAATATGCGGGAATGGAGACACCCGGATATGAAAACATCGTCTCCGGCCAGAAATCCTGTTGGTATATCCCGAGAAAGGGCCGCTAAGATCGGAAGCAACTGAAAGTGTGATGGAACAGCCCCATTGTCTTATTGTCTGATTTATAATATAATAGATTCTAAATGCGGTGTCCATATTTTTCCCGGCCTCCGATAAATCCAACCCTAAAGTAAGGTGAAAAGCCCATGCAACAGGGAATTCGAGACTATATTGACCGCCTTCTCTCGGCCCGTCTCCTCATGAGCGTGGATAGGGAAGTCGATCCGCGCCTGGAAATCCCGGCCTGGATGAAGGCGGCGGAAAGAACGGGAAAGGCCGTCATGTTCAACCAGGTGAAGCACCCTCCTTTCAGGATGATCAACAATCTCCTGGGATCCAGGAATGCGGCCGCCCTACTTTTCGGGGTAACGCCCGAGGAGGTCACCCGTACATGGGTGGAGCGTGTAAGACATCCCTTTGATCCAAAGCTCGTCCGGTCAAGCCCGGTGAAGGAAGTCATCAAAAAGGGAAGCGAGGTGGATCTGGAAACCCTTCCCATCGTAACCCATTGTCTGAAGGATGCCGGGCCGTTCATCACCGCCGGCATCGTCATTGCGAGGGATCCCGACACAGGGATCCGGAATGTCTCGGTAAACCGTATGCAATTGAAGGGCAGGAACAGGCTCGGGATCCGCATGATGCCTCCCCAGCATCTGGGGATCATCCACCAGAGAAGCGAACAGAGGGGTCACAACCTGGAAGTGGCCGTAGCCATAGGAAACCACCCCTTCGAATTTCTCGCCGCAGCCGCCAGCGTGCCATTTGAAACGGACGAGTTCAGCATCGCAGGCGCCCTGCGGGAAGAACCCCTCGAACTCGTCAAATGCGAGACCGTAGATCTCGAAGTTCCGGCTTGCGCGGAGATCGTCCTCGAAGGAGAAGTCCTCGCCGGAGTACGGGAGCCTGAAGGGCCCTTCGGGGACTTCATGCAATACCATGTCCCTGTGATGGACAACCCCGTCTTCGAGGTCAAGGCCATGACCCACCGGGCCGATCCCATCTACCAGACCGTTCAGGCCGGATCCCTGGAAGACACACACTATTTGGCCCTCTCCAGAGAGGCCAGGATCTATGAGGCCGTGGCGGGAGTGGCCGATGTACGGGCGATCAGCCTGGTTCCCACGATCCTGGGGTGTGCAATATCGATACGCAAACGTTTTGAGGGTGAACCGAAGAATGTCGCCGCCGCTGCCTTCGGGGCCTATTCCTGGCTCAAGTACTGCGTGGTGGTGGACCACGATGTTGACGTATTCGACATGAACGACGTATGGTGGGCGATGGTGACCCGGAACAGGCCCGACAAGGGCCTCCTCATCATGGAAAACGCCCTCGGTTTTCCCCGGGACCCTCACGACATTCACCGCTCAAAATTAGGCATTGATGCCACGGCTCCCCTTAACCAATGGGATGAATTCGAACGAAAAACCATCCCGGAAATCGGAGAGTTCGACGAACGGGACTCTTGGGCGAGCCTATGGAAGGGTTCAAGTTGAAACCGGCGGTCCGGACGTATTTTCACTTGGATCTACCTGAAAACCGCTCAAAAGCCCCCCATCATCTCGGATCACAGATCGAGAAGTTGATGGGCTATGGATTAGATTATGGAGAAAAAGTATACCACTTGTCATCTATGCTCAGGCGGCCGCCCGATCGTGGCCAATGTATCCCGGGGAAGGCTCGTGTCAGCCGGGATGCGTCCCGGAGCATCCAAAGAATACCATTATTTCTGCCCGAAATTGAGGGCCGCGCAGGACATCGTTTATTCTCCCGATCGATTAAAAACACCCCTCCTTAAGGTGATCCGTGAAGGAACACCTTCGTGGAAGGAAGTCTCCTGGGATGAGGCCCTGGACTTCGTGGCCGAAAGGCTCGAATCCATCCGAACTCTATACGGTCCCCAGGCCCTTTGCTGGCTCACAGGACAGGTCCCGGACTACGGAGCACCCTGGGATTATGCGAATCGATTCATGAGCGCCTTCGGATCCCCCAACGTCATCGGGAACGGATCCATCTGCCACGCCGCCAGGGAGATGGGCCACGTCTTCACATACGGCGCCATGACCTACCCCGATTACAGGAATGCAAGGTGCATTTTTATCTGGGGAAAGAACGACAGAAATTGCAATCCCGCAGGCTACAATCTCATCCTCGAATCCAGGAAAAAAGGGGCCAAGCTCATCGTGGTGGATCCGATCCGGACCCGACTGGCTTCCCGGGCCGATCTCTGGCTGCAGATCAAGCCGGGATGTGACGGACTCCTGGCCATGGCCATGATTCACGTCATGTTGGCCGAGGGGCTTTACGATCAGGAATTCGTCAGGGAATGGACAGTGGGTTTCGATTTGCTGGAAAGGGCCGCCCGTGAATATAGCCCCGAGGCGGTGGCCCGCCGAATCTGGCTGGAACCCGCACAGATCAGGGAGGCCGCCAGGCTTTATGCCGGGAGTAAACCTGCATGTCTTGCAGACGGAAACGGTCTGGACATGCACCTCTGCGTCACCCAGGCCGTGCGTGCGATTTGCATCCTTCGGGCCCTCAGCGGAAATCTCGACAAGAAGGGAGGGGATCTCATCCCGACCCCCTTGCCCGTGAGGGACATCAAACTAAAGGAAAGGCTTCCCGATAACCTTGAACCGATCAGTTCCGGATATCCTCTTTTCAGGGCCTATCACGGTGCAAGGGGAGATCACACCCTTGGAGCCGTGCTGGATGCCATACTGGAAGAACGTCCTTACCCGATCAAGTCCCTCATCCTCCAGGGGACCAATCCCGCCGTCACCATGGCCCATTCAGCGAGAGTGCTGGAGGCTCTCAGGAAGAGTGAATTCACCGTAGTGATGGACCTCTTCATGACCCGCACCGCACGGTTCGCCCATGTGGTGCTTCCGGTGACCACACCATTTGAAACGACCCAGCTCAATCTCAAGGCCATGGACGGCCATCACGTTTACCTCCAGCAACAGGTCGCGGACTGGTATGAAAACTGCTGGCCCGACTGGAAGATCGTCTTTGAACTGGGCAGAAAAATGGGCTTCAAGAAAGAATTCCCCTGGGCCGAGGTCGAGGAGGCGATAGATTTTCAGCTTGAGCCTACCGGCCTGAGCGTGGACCTCCTGGGGAAGCACCCGGATGGGGTGGTGTACGAAGAGATACGATACGAAAAGTATAAGACCGGGGGATTTCACACCCCGACGGGCAAGGTGGAGCTTTTTTCCGAGAGATTCAGGGAGCAGGGCTATCCTCCCCTCCCTGAATTCAGTGGATTGGCGGACAATCCCATGAGCTTTTCAGATCAAGGAGACGATTTTCCCTTTATCGGCATCAGCGGCGCTCGTTCCAAGGCCTTCGTTCATTCCCAATACAGGAACATTCCTTCTCTCTTAAAATACGACCCGGAACCCTTCGTGGACATCCACCCCGGGGATGCGGAAAGATTAGGTATATGCGACGGGGAACGGGTCAAGATCGAATCCCCCAATGGATCCATCAAAATGCGCGCGAGGATCTCCGACGTGGTCCATCCCGGTTCAGTACGCATTGCCTGGGGCTGGGGAGAACTGGATCCGGAATACAGCATCAACAATTTGACCGACGACTCCCAGTGTGATCCGGTTACGAGCACAACCTCGAACCGCTGTTTCATGTGCAGGGTGGTTCGGGAGGCATGACCCGCCTCTTCCTGCTCCGGCGGGTAGAACCGGAAGGGAACGAAACCGCTTCATATTTTGACCTGTAAGGATCAAGGCAGGTCATCGGGCCTTGGCAGTCTCCCCCAACAGATGCCTGGCCCGTGAGAGGAAAACCGCCTTGTCCACGTAAGACTCGATACGGAGGGATCGCCTTTCCCTGCCCTCCCGGTCCAAGAACAATACTGTGGGTACCCCTTTGATACCATACCTGGACAGGACCTCTTCCTGGAAGGGACGGCGTCTTGTGAGGTCGAGGCGCATAAAGACGATATCCCGACTCAGTTCCCGCACCTCCGCATCCTGGAACACGGTCCGATCCAGGGCCTTACAGGGGCCGCACCAGTCCGCATAAAAATCCAGGATCACGGGACGGCCCTCCCGGGCAGCCTGCAAAATCTTCTCGGGATCATAGGGGATCCATTGGACACCTGTCTTTTCCGGTACGGCCCACAGGGTGTAAAACAGCGCCGCCGCCACCAGTGCCAGGCCCATCCCCCGCTTGATCCACGGAAATCCCCTGAGGGATCTCCCGGTCCGGTCCAGCCACCCGAGATGGATCCCTGCCAGGACCCCGATCAACCCCATGAGACCCGCCTGGAACCTTCCCGGGGGCACCAAGGGAGTCAGCACATAAGCCGCCGTCCCGATGAGCACCCACCCCAAAAATTTTTGTATCCAGACCATCCAGTCCCCTGAAACGGGGAGTTTCTTCGAGGCCCCTGAAAAAAAGGCCAAGACGGAAAGGGGGAGCCCCAGCCCCAGGCTGAGCACGAAAAAGTAAAGGAACCCCAGGAAGGGATCCCCGGTTTTACCCACGTAAGTGAGCAACCCCAGGATGAAGGGCCCAAGGCACGGAGCGGCCAGGACTCCGAGGGTCAATCCCATGAAGAAAGCCCCCCAGGATCCCCCGTAATTCCTGGAGGCCAACCTGCCAAAGGAGGCAGGCAGCCGGAATTTCCATAATCCCAGGAAACTCAGGCCCATGGCCAAGAGGACGCCGGCGACGAAAATGAGCGTGAAGGGATTTTGCAGCGCTGAACCCAGCAGGCTGCCGGAGAGGGCGGCAGAAACCCCGAGAACGGAGTTGGTAAGGGCCAGTCCTGCGATGTAACAGATCGAGTGCAGCAGGGGATTTCCCCCGGCCGAACGGTTCCTCCCCCCGAAATAGGAGACCGTGATAGGGATCAGGGGGTAGATGCAAGGAGTCAGATTAAGGGCGAGCCCACCCAGGAATACCCCCAGGAGAGTCCAAAAAAGACCCGCCCCAGCCCTACTGACACCCATTCCGGCCGGATACCATCTTCCCTCCCCTTTCTTCATCTCAGCCTGAAACAGGTCTCCGTTGAGAGCCCGGGAAGGGGCCCCCGGGGCCGCTACATGAAGGGGAACGGTCAGGGAGATCATCTCTGGAGGAAGGCATGCGACGGAGGAACAAGGCTGATAGGAAAGGGACACCTTTAGATTCTTGAGACCGGGTTCGGTCCCTTCGCCGATCCGGAGCGTGGCCCTGACGCGGACCTCTCCGGAATAAAGCTCCACGGGTTGAGGCGAAAATTCAAGTTTTCTCCGCTCCGGCTCTGGGAAACGGATTTCCTCCACCATGAGGCCGGGGGGGGCGGAAAAAGTCAGCGCCGTTGGAATTACCCCGTCCTCCGCCCGCCGGGGCCCATGGATGGACCAGGGTTTCTTGATATCCAGCCTGACCAGGATGGGGTACCGTTCCCCGGCCGGGTACCGGTCCCGGGAATGGAGGATCTCCACCCGAACGGTCCGCTCCGAGGCAATGCATACTGCGGTCAGGGAGAAAACGATCAGCAGGACAAAGAGTAGAGTGCGGCGTATCACGTATGCCCTCCGGAAACCCCGAATCCTTTCCCGGGGGATCGGATCTCCCCCATCATCCAAAAGGGTTGGCGGCCTGTGGCACCAGGGCGGTAAAGATCTGAGAAAAGGGCTGCCCAAGGGGTTATCGGGGTTTTCGATAGGGGGGCGGTTCCTTGTGTCCGTCGAGGATTTTTCGGATTCGGTCCTTTTCCGCCCTGGCCTTGCGCAATTGGTCTTCGATTCTTTCCTTTTCATCCGGGGAGGCGGTCTTCAGTAAGGATTCCAGCCTGTCCACTTCTTGGCTGAGTCTGTAAAGTTCCCTTGCAATATTTTTAAGGGGAGCCGACATCACCTTTTCCTCTCATATCGCGGCCGTGGATGCTTACGTCCGGACCGGCGCGTCGGCCTCCTTTTCCGGACTCACATTACGAAGCCACTCCCGAAGCCGCTGGATTTCCCGTCTGATCCGGGGAAGGATTTCCTTCCGGACCTTCTCCTTTACCCCTCTCTCAAGTCTCTTGAGTTCCTCGGTGAGGGCTTTCAACTGCCTCTGGAAATCCTCGGCGCCCTCATCAAAGGATTCCCCCCCGGCCACCTCACACGCGACAAGGGGCCCCTTCAAAATGATGGGGTCCTCCTTCAATAAAATGAGGCTACGGGCCGATGGAAGACCCTTCATCTCACTTAAATCACGGGCCTGTGCGGTCATTGAGTAAAATGCCAATCCGAGGAACGCAGCCAGGATCATCATTCGTATCTCTTTCATTCCCATCCCTTACTTTGACCTAAAAGGTCTCATCAAGATTTTGAAACGCTCAGTTTGGGTTTGGAGTTAAAGGCCGTCCTTGTCCTAACCCTTAGAAACCGGATGAGCGGACCAGGGAAAAGGATCCACTTCCCTTGAACCAGGCCGTTCTTTGATCAAGGTTTCCACATCTTCAGGGGCGAAAGGCAACCGGGCAAACAATTTGTCCTCCACCCTCCTTGCCAGGTCTATGTTGGCCCGGATACGCTTCTGAATGGTCCCATTGTTTCGACCATAACGGCGAAGGAGGTATTCCAGCCTTTCATCGAGGCTTACGATCTTGTCGTGATTGACCCTCTTGTCGGCGTAGTAAACGATTTCACCCCCCCTGATCCCCTCCCTGGGATCAAAGGACCTTAACACAACATGCTCCCCCACAATAGCGGCGATCTCCTCCAACCCGTTCTCCCGGCAAATACGCGCCCCCAGGGCGGCATGATCTTCCCCGGTCTCAAGGCATCGGGTCTTGGCGATATCATGCATCAACGCCCCTGCACACACCTTTTCCAGGGAGACATCAAAACCTTCCTCCCGAAGACCCCGCGCTATGAGGGAGGCCACCTTTTCCACCATAATGGAATGGTTTCTGATATTGTCTCTCATCCGGTAGGCATCCATGAACCTGTAACACTGCTCTCTCGAGGGTATCATTTTCCGCTCTCAGTACAAAATCTCCTTCCGTTTTTACAGGCTGTTGAAAAACTATTGCGCTTGCTACATTTTTCAACAGCCTGTCAATCCCACATTATGCATGAAATAAGCGACAGGAGCTTCCGGCTCTCCCGTCTGTGCTATTTTGGGGTCTATCCCCCTCCAAGTCAATGCCCCTTTCCTTCCGGGGCGCGATTTCCCGGAAAGATCTGAATGCTGCAAAGTCCACTGCCGGTCCCAAAAGGGCTACTCCTGCATTACCACTCAAGTAATTCCCGAGAATGCCGATCTTATCTCTTGAATACCCGGCGCTTCCATAGGTCTCGAGTCCTAACCATTGGGGTTGGAATCTCAAGGTTGTATCTCAAGAGAACACTTTTTGCCTTGACTTGTCTGAAACATTGAGTAATACTGAAGTTTTGCTTAAACAACCTTGAACCGCCAAAGGTTTAATAAAAGTTCACCCTGTTAGGTCATAACCCAGGTAGGATGGAAGTTTAACTCGAGGGGTAAGAACAACACAATTGAGTAATATTTCAAGGCTGTTTACCCTTCGGGAGTGTCGATTTCACCGAATCCGCTTCGTAATGGACCGGTTGCGGTAGGAGATTACAGCTTCGCAGATGATGCTCTGCATCTTCGGCAAACTTGACACCTGCAAAATGCAGGTAATATCAAGCGGTTTTCCGAGGAGGATGAATGTTGACCCTGACCCTTCAAGGCATGCCGGGCTGGGGAGACCTGCGTGCTTTACTGATTTGATTTTTCGGGGGTCCCTTTTTCAAGATCCGCCCGACCTGCCCCCCAGGGCGTAAAACAAACATCCAGGTTCGTATATCATGGCCAGACCTGCTCCAACTGATTCATCCAGAAATCTCCACTCTGTTTCTTCAAAGAAATCGAGCCTAAGAGCCACCGTCAAGGATCAATCCGGCGCCGGGAAGACCAGAATCGGCGAAATCCTATGCAAGGAAGGTCATATCACCAGCACCCAGCTCCAGGAGGCTCTCAGTTACCAGAAAAAGAACAACGGCCGGCTGGGTTCGATCCTCCTCAAGCTCGGTTATATCGAGGAGGAGACGATCGTCAATGTCCTGAGCCGGATACATAATTATCCCGCAGCGGTCCTCTCCAAGATAAACCCTTCTCCAGAGGCCCTGAAAGCCCTGCCTTACGAGATGGCCAAGAAACACATGGCCTTTCCCATCGCTCTTAACGGGAACAATCTCGAAATCACCATGGCCGAACCCACCGATACCACCGCGGTGAATGAGCTGCAGACGGCCGTCCAGAAATCCCTGAGCCTGTATGTTTCCACGGAAAAGGACATCATCGAGGCCTACCGGAAGCATTACAAGATCAGCGACGAGGAGTACAACAGTTTCTTCGCCCAGCAGGAAAAAGAACTCGATGAAGATGAAGAGGACTTACCCGTCACCCAGATCGAAGACATCGGATCCCTGGTATCAGAGGCCGCGGGAGAGATGGAACTGGAGAGCGGGGAGGAGGAAGAGGTCCAGGATGAGTTCTCTGCCGGTGACGCGCCCATTATCAAGCTGGTAAACGGCATCATGCTCAAGGCCGTTCATGATGAGGTGAGCGACATCCATATCGAGCCTTTCGAAAAATCCTTGCAGGTGCGCTACCGGCTGGACGGATCCCTGTACAAATCCATGAACCTGCCCCTCAGCATAAAAAACGCCCTTGTCTCAAGGATCAAAATCCTGGCAGGTCTTGACATCTCGGAGCGCCGTGTTCCCCAGGACGGCCGAATCAAGCTCAAACTGGGAAAGAGGCGGGCCATCGACTTTCGTGTTTCGACCCTGCCCACCCTCTTCGGGGAGGCCATCGTCATGCGAATCCTCGACCCGGCCGCCCTGAACGTGGATTTGACCAAACTGGGATTCGAACCGGAGACCTACGAGGCCCTGAAAAGGTGCATCTACCGTCCATACGGACTTCTCCTTGTCACCGGGCCTACCGGGAGCGGTAAGACCACCACCCTTTACAGCATCCTGAACGCCCTGAACAAGGAGGACACAAAAATCCTCACGGCCGAGGACCCGGTGGAGTTCAACTTCAGGGGTATCAACCAGGTCAACGTGAGAAACGAAGTGGGCATGACCTTCGCCGCCGCCCTCAAGTCATTTCTGCGGCAGGACCCGGACATCATCATGGTGGGCGAGATCCGGGACATGGAGACGGCGGAGATCGCTATCAAGGCGGCCATGACTGGACACCTGGTCTTCAGCACCCTTCATACCAACGACTGCCCTTCCACCATAGGGCGTCTCGTGGATATCGGGATTCCCTCATACATGCTTGCTTCTTCCGTTACCATGGTCCTCTCACAGCGTCTTGCCAGAAGACTCTGCCCCAAGTGCAAGGTCAAGGTCGAGGACCTTGATCCCGCCGAACTCGAAACCATAGGGTTCCGCCGGGAAGAAATCCCGGATCTCACGGTTTACGGCCCCATGGGCTGCGCTGCATGCAACAAGGGCTACAAGGGCCGGGTAGGACTTTATGAACTCATGGAGGTGACCGACGAGGTCTCGAAGGCCATTAATGCTGGAGTCCCTGAGGATCAACTGAGAAAGACGGCCATTCAGGAGGGCATGGTGACCTTGCGGGAGGCCGGGATCGAGAAAGTCCGCCAGGGGGTCACCTCCATCGAAGAGGTATTGAAACGCACCGTGATCACCAAGGAGGCCATGCCCGCCTATCTCGTCAATCCGGATATCGAAAGATATGAAGACAAAGACGTGATCATCCGGGAAGGCAACCGAGACAAAGATTTCTTCAAGCTTGTCCAGGGGGCCCTCATGGTGGTCAAACAGGGCAAGAAGATAGCGGAAATTACAGAGCCCGGGGAATACTTCGGGGAAATGGCCGCCATATCGGGTGAACCCCGCTCAGCCTCCATCATTTCCAAGGGCCGCTCCGTGATCAAGCGCTTTCCGGGAGACAAGCTCGACGAAGTCATCCAGAAATATCCGGAGGTGGCCAAACACCTCTTCGAGGTGATAGTAGGCCGACTGGAGAGCGCTAACAGGATCAACGTGCGGCTCGTCTCGGAATTAATGCAGAAAAAACCCGGCTGAGTCTCCCGCGCCGGGGTTGAAGGACTTGTCCGGAAGCCGCGAAGCCCTGGTTTCGAAAAAGGCGGGCTAATTCTTCTGGTGCCTGTCTTCGCCAAACAATTTGATCTGGCCCAGGAATCTCAGGGTCAAGATATCGGTGAACAGGGAACCGATCGTTTCAATCGCCTTCCTGAAAGGAGTATTTCTCACGTATTTCCACCGGGAATCCTCCACTCCCTGCTCGGGCATGCCGCTGTTCAAAATGATCGGGGGTTTTCCCTTCTTCAAGTCCCATGAATGCACCCGAACCCAGGCCTCTCCCGAGGGCAGGATATCCGTGAGGTAGTCCAGGATCACCTGCCCATCGTCGAAAACCCGGGTCGTGAGTTCCTTGCCGGCCTTGAAATTTCCAATGGTGGCATCCGGAACGGTCTCAAGAAGGTTCCAGCCCGCGAACAAGAGATCCTCCCCCATGTGAATCACACTTCCCATGCCCCCCTGGAGCAGGTCGCCGAAAACAGCCTCCTTCAGTTTGCTGAAAAAGAAAACCACCCTTTTCCCCGCCCCGCCGGGGCTCTCTTCTCCATCAGGACGCCAGGCCCCGAAGCTCAGGGCACTGCCCAAGTCCTTGAAAAAGTCCACCACTGAACCCAGAAGCCCCCGCTGGGTGGCCTCCCGGATCCTTCCTTTTTCATCCCTGTAGTGGATCTTGGATCCGAAAAGAAGGTTCTTGAAAAAATTTTTCACGTTGCCGAAAGCATCCGATAGGTCCTTCCCGATCCGCCCCCAGAAGGATTCCTGTTTCCTGTCGTCGGGTAACACTTCCTTTCGGTCCAGGTAATAGGCATCCCCTCCTGGATTGCTCAGGAGTTGATCATCCTTGTATTTCTGGATATCAGTCATTCCCTGGAGCCGGGCTCCATTGTCCTGGTGTTTTCTGTATGCACTGGCGGCGGCCATTGCGACCGGTTTTTGCCGTACGGGCGGGGTGTTTTGCGCCCCGGGGGAGAACGGGATAGATGAAAGACCTTGAGGCTCCTTTCCCGGCCCGATGAAAAACTTCGGATCATCTTTTCCAAGAAAGGCCTTAAAGGAAGAGGACCCGTCTTCCGGAAGCGGACGGAAAACCTTTCCTTCCCTCTCCAGGATGTATGTTCCGCTTGAAATGGGTTGTGATTCCACTGTCTTCCCCCAGGAGGCCGGACATTCCTTATTCCCTGCATCCGATCTCTAATTATGCAAAAGAGATGCCACACTCCCGCTTTTTACCTTTTCCCCGAATGAAGCCCCCCGCTGCAACAAGCAATGTATCTTGAGGGGAATCAAGACGGACTCGCCCGGCTGTTCCGCCCCAAAATTTCCCTCCTGCTGACCCTGACCGGGCAAAACTTTCCTCCCCTCCTGCCTCCACTTCAGGGACCCCGGACTTTTTCCAGACATGCCCTCGCCTCTGTGAGCCCCCCAAAAAGGCCCTTGACAGCCCTTATTTTGTGGTATAAGGTTAGTCCAAAAATCAGAGCAAAAAAGAAAATCCATGGCAATTCCGGAGAAAAAATCCTCACACCCTTTCAGGTCTATAGCCGAAACCAAACTGGCCCACGAAAAAATCGTCGATCAGATCCGAAACGCCATATTCGAAAGAAAACTCCGACCCGGGGAAAAGCTCCCCACTGAAAGACAATTGGCTGACATCTTCAAAACAAGCCGGGTGACGGTCAGATCCGCCCTCTTAACCCTCAAAAACGGGGGGCTCCTGGAGGTAAAGCAGGGGAAGAACGGGGGAGCCTTCGTAGCGGAGGATATCGGAGAGGCGGAACTGGCCCGTGTCCTGAGGGACATCATCGGCCTAAAGGGTATCAGCATCGATCATGTGATCGAGGTCAGGCTCATGATCGAACCCCAGATAGCTTACCTTGCAGCCAAAAACGCAGATCAATCAGACATTGAGACTATTTGGGCAACGATTCAAGAACTCGACCACCTCTTCAGAGAAAAAAGCACCTTTCGCAGTTCGGACGAAAATTTTCACAAGGCCCTTGCCCGAGCGGCCAAAAACCCCATGTTGACCGTATTCCAGGCTTCTCTCATCGACGTATTGTTCAAGTTCATCTACACCATCGCCTGGAAGCGGGAACACAAGGAAAACATTCTCAATCACCACAGGAAAATCGCGGAGAAGATCGAGGAGCGTTCCCCGGAGGCCGCTAGGGAGGCCATGGTGGAACATCTCTCCGACATGAAGCGCATTCTCTCACAGTTGCCCACCGCCAAGACCCTGGAATGGTTCCGTTGAGGGCCAGGGCTCTCCTCCTGCGCGCGTCACTCTATCCAGGCTCGACCCTCACACCATCCGAGACCGTCTCCGCCGATTGTCCATCATCGTTGCTCCCTCTTTACCCTGATTCAGAGAGAAAGGGGGTGAAGAAGACCACGGGAAAGGGGGAGACGGCCCTGTCTTCAAGGCACGGTTCAATTAAGTTTCCAACCTTCAGCGGAAAGGAGTTGAAAATGAGGAGGCATGTTTATTTCCTGTTTGCGGCCCTGTTCCTGGTCCTCTCTTCAGCGCCGGTTCATGCCAAGGGCCCCGTGAAACTCAAGATGGTCTCCTTCCTCCCCAAAGGTGACACCAACATGACCGCCTGGATGGCCTACATCAAGGATGTCAATGAGAAGGCAAAAGGGGAACTCGAGATCGTCTTTACCGGTGGCCCGGAGGCCATTCCCGGCTTCAAACAGTTCGAGGCCTTGCGAAACGGTGTCGTGGATATGATCTTCGGGTGTGAATCTTACTACGGACGGCAAGTGACTGGAGCTGCATATTCCCACCTCACCCGTCTCGACCCCATCAAGGAGCGTGAGAACGGCTATTACGATTTAAGGGTCAGTCTATTCAAAAAACACAATATTCATTACCTTGGAAGGGCTGAATTCGGCGTGTGGTTTCAAATCTTCACCAACAAGCCCGTAAAGCGGCCCCAGGAATTGGCGGGGCAGAAAATCCGCGTCTCCGCCACTTACGAACCCTTTGTAAAAAAATTGGGGGCTGTCCCTGTCACCCTTCCCGGTTCGGACATTTACACGGCGCTTGAGCGGGGCACGATAGACGGTTATGCTTGGTCCGCCCTTGGAAACGTCCAAGCGGGATGGTGTGACGTATGTCGCTATATAATTGAGCCCAGGATTTACCAGATGAACATCGAGGGGCTTGTCAATCTCAAGACGTGGCAACGCCTTCCCGCTCGCCTCCAGAAAATCATGACCGATTGCATGATCGCTAACGAAAGAAAATACAGCCGGGTTATGGCCGACATCGCCGAGAAAGAATTGCAGGAGATGCAGAAAAGGGGAATGAAGCTGATCAAGTTCTCTCCCGAAGATTCCCGGTGGTACGTGGACCTAGCCTACGAGGCGGGCTGGGAGGAAGTCATCAAGCAGAATCCGGAACTGGGTACCAAGCTCCGCAAATTACTCAGTCCATGAGGCGTGCGAAGAGTGGGATTCCTTTCAACCACCGACCGCATCTTTGACGTCCTGCTGAAGGTCCTTGCCTGGCTTGCGGGCATCCTGATGATGTTCGCCCTTGCGAGCGTCAGCGTCGACGTCGTGCTGAGGTACTTTTTCAACAAACCCATAGGGTGGGTGCTCCAAATCAGCGAGTACATCCTTCTCTACATCCCTTTTCTGGCGGCAGGCTATGTCCTCAGGCAGGAAAGCCACATCCGGATCGATATCGTGCTGAACCGGGTCAACCGGAGGTTACAAAACAAGATCAACATGATCACCTCTCTTCTCGGAGCCCTTGTCCTCCTGATTCTCGCTTATTACGGCGCCTATGTTACCTACGATTTTTATCAAAGGGGAGTACCCACTCTAAAATACCTAAAAATCCCTGAATTCCTTGTCATCATGGTGATTCCCGTGGGTTGTTTCTTCTTCGCCGCCGAATTCGTGAGAAGGGCCTGCAAATTATACAAAGAGGGCCGTACTGGAACCCTTTCGGGAAAAAACTCGAACTGAAGTCTTCGTTCGAAGGCGAGGGTTTTTCTCCCATTCCCCGAGAGGAACAATAAATGGATTGGTGGCTCGCACTAATTCTCATGTTGGGCGTCATGGTCATCCTGATGTTATCGGGCATGCCGGTCGCCGTTTCCTTCCTCCTGGTCGATATCCTGGGGGCATTTCTTTTTCTGGGGGGGGATGCAGGCATCGTTCAATTGATCCTGAACATGATGGAAAGCCTCACCTCCTTCAGCCTTCTTCCGGTCCCCCTTTTCATACTCATGGGGGAGGTGATGTTTCATTCCCGCTTGGGCTTCAAGGCCATCGACGTCGTGGACCAGTGGATTGGGAAGGTCCCGGGGCGCCTCTCCCTTCTTGCCATTCTGGGCGGAGCCATTTTCTCCACCATGAGCGGCTCGACTATGGCCACTACTGCCATTCTGGGCTCCATGCTGGTGCCGGACATGCAGAAAAGGGGTTATCACAAGACCATGAGCATCGGCCCCGTCATGGGGAGCGGCGGGCTTTCGATGCTCATCCCGCCGAGCGCACTCGCCATCCTCCTTGCAGCTCTTAACCAGATATCCGTTGGGGGGCTCCTTATCGCAGGCATCCTTCCGGGTTGCCTCATCGCCTTTTTCTATGCCGCTTACGTGGTGATCCGCTGCCTGCTCCAGCCCCATCTTGCTCCGCCCTTCGAGGTTCCAAACCTTTCCTTGAGGGAAAAGTTGAAGGGCACCCTTCTCCACGTCCTGCCCCTCGGTCTCATCATCTTCCTGGTCATCGGTCTGATATTCTTGGGAATCGCCACCCCGTCCGAGGCGGCGGCCCTCGGAGCCCTTGGGACCATCCTCCTGGCTTCGGCATACGGGAAATTGGGTACCGAAACTCTGAAGAAAAGCATTATCGGAACGGTTCGGGTCACCTCCATGATGTTCATGATCATCGTCGGCTCCATGACCTTCAGCCAGATCATGGCCTTCTCGGGGGCCAGCGCAGGTCTCATTCGGGTGGTTACGGACCTGGATCTGCCGCCCATCATGATCCTGATCGCCATGCAGGTCCTCCTTCTCTTCCTGGGCTGCTTCATGGACAACCTTTCCATGGTGATGATCGCCATCCCTATCTTCCTCCCCATTGTCAATGCCCTTCATTTCGACACCCTCTGGTTCTCCCTGATCATGCTCATCAACATGGAAATGGCCAATACGACCCCGCCTTTCGGTCTCTTGCTCTTCGTCATGAAGGGAGTTGCACCGCCAGATACCACCATGGGTGACATCTACAAGGCGGGAATTCCCTTTCTCCTTTGCGACGCCATGGTGATGGTCCTGGTGATGATTTTTCCCCAGATCGCGCTTTATCTCCCGGGGCTCATGAAATGATCCGAAATCCCGCATCGATGAATTCCTCTGTAGGCGGTGGTGAAACGAGCCTCTTGTTTCGGGGGAAAGGCCCGGGGCCTGTTCTCCGCTACGAGAGACCTGTTGGTTCCTTCAGGGAGAGGCCCCGGCGGGGCCCTTACCGCTTTCCCGGTCTTCCGGATACCTTGAAAAACACGACATCTTCGGACTTTGAATTATCTCGGATTCTGACCTCAAGGAGCGAGAAACATGACTTTTAAAATCGGAGTGGACGTCGGAGGGACCTTCACGGATTTTCTGCTCGTGGATCCCGAGGGAAACGCGGAAATCTACAAGGTCCTTTCCACCCCGGACGATCCGGCCACAGCGGTGATGTCTGGATTCGCCGAGATGGCCGAAGGAAAAGGCCTGAGTCTTTCATCTTTTTTGAAGGATGTAGGCATCATTGTTCACGGCACCACGGTAACGACCAATGCCGTTCTCACGGGAAAGGTGGCCAAAACGGGACTTCTGACGACCAAGGGTTTCAGGGACGCCCTCCAGATGCGGCGGGGGATAAGGGAGGAACTTTACAACAACAAATACCTCCCTCCTCCACCCGTCGTACCCAGGTATCTGCGCATCCCGGTTGAGGAACGTGTTGATTATTCCGGGAAAATCGTGAAACAGGTTCTCCTTCAAGACGTTGAAAAGGGGATCGAAATTTTCAAAAAAGAGGGAGTCGAGGCCATAGCGATCTGCTTCATGCACGCCTATGCAAATCCCTGGAACGAACATCGGGCCGCGGAAGTGGTCCGCCAAGGCCTTCCCGAAACCTACCTCTCGGTTTCATCACAGATCCTGCCCCAGATCAGGTTTTACGATAGGGTAAGCACCACAGTCCTCAATTCCGCAGTGGGACCCCTCCTGAGAAATTACCTTACGGCCCTGACCGGCAGGCTTAAAAATGAAGATTTTTCAGGGATCCTGCTCATTATGCAGTCCAACGGCGGAGTCACTTCTCCAGAGACGGTGGTGGATTTGGCCGCCAGTACCCTGCTCTCGGGACCCGCCGCCGCCCCCATAGCAGGAGCCGCCTACGCCGGTCTTCACGGCGAGGAGAATTTCATCACCATCGACATGGGTGGAACCAGTTTCGATGCCGCACTCGTAAAGGATTCAAAGCCCATGGTCACGACCAACGGAAAGGTCAATCGGCATGCCCTGGCCTTACCCATGATGGAGATCAACACCATCGGGGCGGGAGGGGGGAGTATCGCCTGGATCGACGAAGGGGGTCTCCTCCGAATGGGGCCTCAAAGCGCCGGAGCGCGGCCCGGTCCGGCCTGTTACGGGCTGGGGGGATCGGAGCCCACATGCAGCGACGCCAACCTGCTGCTGGGGTACCTGAACGAAGAGTATTTCGCGGGTGGAAAAATGAGGCTGGATACACCGGCGGCGGAACGGGCCATCCGCAACAAAATCGCCGATCCCCTGGGCATGAGCGTGGAGGAGGCCGCCTACGGCATGTTCCATATCATGAACGTGAACATGGCCTCTGCCATTAGGGAAATTTCCGTGCAAAGGGGTTACGATCCAAGGGAGTTTCTCCTGGTGTGCGCCGGCGGAGCCGGCCCGATCCACGCGGCCATGATTGCAATGGAGCTGGAAATTCCAAGGATCCTTATCCCTAAGGAATCCTCTATTTTCTGTGCCGCGGGGATGCTTCTCTCCGACCTCAAGCACGACTTCGTAGGGACCTATCACGTGGTCCTCTCGGAGGAGACGATCGATCGGACCAGGTTCCTGTCCCTGTTTGAAAAACTCCAAAAGGAGGGGGAGGAGGTCCTTTCAAGGGAAGACATCCCAGCGCCGGACCGCGCATATCGCTATTCCCTTGACCTCAGGTATGTCGGGCAATACCACGAAGTTAATGTCGCCATACCCCGTGAGGAGCTCCAAAAACTCCGCCTGGAGGACATCAAAGAACGCTTTCACCAGGCCCATGACCGGCTCTACGGTTACTCTCTGAAGGGAGAGGGCAGAGACATCGAGATGGTAAACCTAAGGATGACGGCCATCGGCACCACCCAGAAACCGCACTTCAAGAAAGAGGCTTACCGTGGCAAGGACCCAAGGAGTTGCTTACGTGGAAGAAGGCGGGTCTTTGTGCCATCGGAGAGGGATTTCCTGAGTGTCGAGGTTTACGACGGAGATCGGATGGGGTACGGCCACCATCTCAAGGGCCCGGCCGTCATCGAACAGGTGAACACGACCATTTTCGTCCCCCCGCAATGGGAGATCGAATGTGACGAGTACGGCAGTTACCTTTTGACCCTCGTATGAGGCGGTTTGGAGGAAACCCATGGCCAAAAAGATCGATCCAATTCTCGCATCGGTTCTCCAGCGAAGACTCAAGTCAATCACGGAAGAGATGGGCCTTACCCTGCTGAGGACCACACGTTCCCCCATATTGAACGAAGCCCGGGATTTTGTCACCGGTCTCTACGACCCAAAAGGCAGGATGCTGGAGCAGACGGAGTACATCCCGGTTCTCGCCTTCGCCATCCAGCCCGCCTGCCAGCACATTGTCGATTATTTCGGAGAAGACATCCATCCCGGCGATGTCATACTCCACAACGACGTCTTCACCGGAGGAAACCAAAACGCGGACGTGGCGGTCTTCAAGCCCATTTTTCACGGGGACATTCTGGTGGCATGGGCCGCCTGCAAGGGTCACCAGGCTGACATCGGAGGAGCGGTTGCCGGGGGGTACAACCCGGAGGCACGGGAGGTCTGGCAGGAGGCCCTCCGGATCACCCCCGTCAAGATTTATGACGGGGGGATCTTCCGAAAGGACGTATGGGACCTGATCTTCGCCAACATCCGGTACGACATCGTGGCCGAGGACATCAAGGCCCAGATGGGAGGCTGCGTGGTCGGGGAGCGCGGTGTCAAGGCCCTCCTGGAAAGGTACGGCATTGAGACCTTCAACCATCACGTCGAATACCTCTTCGATGTCACGGAAAGAATGGTCCGAAGCGAAATCCGCGCCATACCGGACGGAACCTACCACGGGGAAAGCATCGTGTTCTATGACGGAATCCACGAAGATTCCAGGATGAAAATCAACCTAAACGTTACGGTTGAGGGGGACGGGATCACCTTCGACTTCACCGGGTCCTCACCCCAGACCGAAGGGTTCGTCAACGCCCCATACGCGGCCACGGCGTCCGCCGTACTTCTCACCTTTCTCATGCTCATCAATCCCGATATCCCACACAACGACGGGATCCTTCGCCCCATCAAGATCATCAACCCCGAAGGCTCCTTTCTCAATGCCCGGTTTCCCGCAGCCACCACCTTCGGCAACAGCATCACGGGCCCCAACGCGGACGCCATTTTAAAGGCCATGTCCCAGGCCCTTCCCAAGCGTGTCACCGCCGGGTGGAACCGATTCCTGGGATTCACCTTGACGGGCATGGACCCCAGAAAAAACAGGCATTATGTGGACATCCTTTTTCTCGCCCTGAAGGGAGGATCGGGTGCGACGTGGATGGCAGACGGTTACGATCACATCGGGCTCATCAACTGCGCCGGGGGCATCCTCGCCCAGGATTATGAAATGTTCGAAGTTCACGATCCCCATATCCTCATCAAGCACGAGTACCTGCCTGACTCGGCCGGGGCCGGCCGATGGAGGGGTGGACTGGGGGTGGAGACGGAATTCATTATCCAGGGCGAAAATGTTACGGGGATCGCCTTTGGAGACGGTATCGAGGAAGAGGCCCGGGCCTTCGGTTTTTTCGGGGGCAAGGCGGGGAGCCTTAACAGGATCGAGTTGCGTTACCCCGATGGAACCGTAAAGGTGCCCAAATCAAAGGAGATCATCCGCGATATCCCGAAGGGAACCGTTTTCTATGAAATGGCCGGAGGAGGGGGCGGATACGGTGACCCCCGTGAAAGACCCGTTGAAAGGGTCCTGGAAGACGTTCGGAACGGGGTCGTCTCCCCCAGGAGCGCCCGGGACGATTACGGTGTCGTCGTAGACGCCGAAACACTGAGAGTGGACGAGGCTGCCACTAAAAGATTGCGGGGAGAATCACATGAATGAACCCTATGTGGATCACATCGGCATCATTGTAGAAAACCTGGAGGAAGCCCTGAGATTGTTTGAGGAGATCTTCAATCTGAAGGCTACGAAAGTCGTGGATATGGCCGAAGTGGGGTTGAGGGTCGCCACCCTGAAGGCGAGTAACATCGACCTGGAGTTGATTCAGTATCTGGAGGAGAAAGAGGGGATCGCCCGCAAGGCCATGGGGGTCCGGAAGGGCATCAACCATATTTCTTTCAGGGTAAAGGACGTTGTCACCTCGCTCGTAGAACTTAAAGGGAAAGGCCCGGAAGTGACGGAGGGTTTCCCCAGGCAGGGAAGCCATGGGCCGGTGGCCTTTTTTCGCCCTGAGACCACCCAAGGAATTCTGCTTGAAATCTGCGAGGGTGACGGCTGAACCGAAGGACGGCTCCCCATACGGAAGTCATCAATCCCGGATACGCTAGTGTGGAAACCGGGCCATGACATGCCAATTCATTCCAGGGAGGGAAACATGACGAATCTTTCGCAAAGAAGACTCTGGAACGAGAGGATAGAAACGCTCTCACGAGACGAGATCAGGGCCCTGCAACTGAAAAGACTCAAGGAGCAGGTTCGTTACAACTATGATCGCTCTCCCTTTTACAGGGCAAAATTCGATCAGGTAGGTGCAAGGCCTGAAGACATCCAAAGCTTCGAGGATTTCACTAAGATTCCCGTCATGACCAAGGATGAACACAGGAGGATCCAGGAAGAATCCATAGAAAGGTACGGAAACCCTTATGCCCTCTTGGCCTGCGCCCCGAAAGAGAAGATCATAAGGATCAACTCCACTTCCGGCACCACTGGGATGCCTACCCTCTATACCCTGACCCGCCACGATGTGGAGATCGTCAACGAGATGCATGCCAGGAAATACTGGCGGGCAGGTATCCGGCCGGGAGACGTGATGCTCCAGGCCCTCTCCCTCAGCATGTTCACCGGAGGACTTCCCCTGTCCCAGGGAATTATGCACATGGGGGCCTGCGTGGTTCCCGTGGGAATCGAGGGCGGAACCAAGAGGGTGCTGGAATTCCTGAGGCTCACCTCCCCGGTGGCAATCATCGCAACACCTTCCTTCGGCCAGTACCTCATTGAGAAATGCCCCCGGCTTACGGGGAAACCCGCAACGGAACTCGGCCTCAGGTGGTTTTTCTGCGCCGGGGAACCTGGAGGGGGAAACCCGGAAGTCCGGAAAGTTTTGGCGGAGGGCTTCGGGGCCAAGGTGTTCGACCACACCGGCGGAGGACACGCCTTTCACGGCATTTCCTGTGACGAACCTCCCGAACGATTCAGCGGAATGCATTTCGTCTCCGAAGACCACTGTCTGCTGGAACTCGTGGACCCGGGCACCAAGGAACCCGTAAAAATCGAGGATGGGGCTGTAGGGGAAATGGTCTTCACATTCCTCGACTGGGAGGGAGGCCCTTTCATGCGCTATGCCCTCGGGGACATGCTCCAGGTCTTTACGAAGCCTTGTACCTGTGGGATGCCAGGCATTCGGTTCAAGATCATCGGGAGGGCCGACGACATGCTCATAGTAAAGGGGGTCAACGTATACCCCGAGGCAATCCGAACCGCCGTCCTCAAGTTCACTCCACGCGTCACGGGGTTCTTCCGGATCCTTCTCGATAAGCCTGGTCCCCTTGTCCCACCCCCCTTGAATATCAGGATCGAGTACGGTCCGGGAGTGAAGGAGACGGACCTTTCCGAGCTCGAGGAACAAATGGTCCGCTACTTCAAGGAAGAGATAAGAATCACTCCCCGATTCCAATGGGTTCCTCCTGAAACCCTCCCCAGGGAGAAGAAAAAAACCCGATACGTCGAAGTCCTCGGGGAAAATGACTGACTGCGAGGCAGATTTCATGCAGAGGGAAGACATTCTTAAAGGCATAAAGATCCTCATCGTCGATGACGAGCCCGATATCCTTCGAACGCTTCAGGAGGTGCTCGATTCATCCATCCTGGACCCTGCGACAGATTTTGAAGCGGCAAAGGATCTTCTCGAAAAAAACACTTATGATGCCGCCATCCTTGATATTATGGGAGTCAGGGGGTATGAGCTCCTGGCTCTGACGAGGAAAAAAGGAATCCCCACCCTGATGCTGACGGCACATGCCCTCAGTCCGGAAAATCTGGTCGCCTCTCTCAAGAAGGGAGCGAACGCCTATATCCCCAAGGACAAGATTGCCGACATCCGCATGTTCTTGGAGGACGTCCTGGAAGATCGGGGGAAGGGTCACAAGAAGCTGGGAAGGTGGTTTTCCAGGCTGGAACCATTTTTTGAAGAAAAATTCGGTGCCTACTGGAAAGAGAAATCCGATCCCGAGTTCTGGAAGAAGTATTACTGACGACTTCAATCCCGGGAAAACCCGCTCGATGCAGTCTCCGTCATTCATCGTTCCCTCTTCGAATCGGGCGGATTTCCGAGATCCCAACCCGTTAACGGCCGGAGGAGGTTGGTATCATGAATGATATCCCGGATCTGAGCGTGTCCGTCGCCGGAGTTCGGTTCAAGAGCCCCGTACTGGCCGCCTCCAGCGAATGCAGTTCAGATGTTCCACTGATTGAAAAACTTGCCGGGACAGCGGCCGGAGGGATCGTCACCAAGACCTTCACAAGTAGAGAGGAACACAAGGTCCGGGTCCGCCCCTACCAGTTTCCTCTGCAGGTATTCGGAAAAGATTACAAGGAAGGGAATTGCCTTCTCTCCCTGGCGGCCCCCCACGTGGAGGATATCGGGCCATGGCTCGACAAGATTTCGAGGATGGCCGAAATCTGCCGTGCCTCATCCATGCCGTTGATCGCCAGTTACTTCGAGGTCCCGGAGAACCTTCCCCTCTGGATCCGCAGGGCGAGGGCCTTTGAAAAGGCGGGGGCCGACATGATCGAGTTGAATTTCTCCTGCCCCCATACCTCCAGGGTCTTCCACCAGGGGTTCGAAGTCCCGATAGAAATCATCTCGAGGGTCAAGGAGCACACTTCCATACCGGTCGGTCTTAAAATCGGCCCGACGCTTGAACCCCTGGAATCGTTCATAGCGTCCTTACACCGGGCATCCCCGGATTTCATCACCGCCCACAACGCTCCAGGGGGGATCCTCATCGACGTGGAAAAGGAGGTGCCCTTCGGGGCTCCCGCCATCGAGGGCTACGTCATGGGCCGGGCGTTTCTTCCCTATTCCCTCGCCAGGATCGTTCGTATACGAAGGGAATCGGACATCCCGCTCATCGGGATAGGCGGAATTGGAGCCCCCCGGGATGCCTTGCAATACCTCCTGTGCGGGTGCCACCTGGCGGGCATCGGATCCGGGCTCTATTTCGGCGGGTTCGAGATCCTGGACAGGATCCATCGCGGTATTTCAGCATGGATGAAAAACAAGGGATATCGCTCTATCGACGAATTCAGGGGAAAGGTACTCCCTCTTATCACGGACCCCGCGACCCTCGGCGCAAAGGAGAAGTATCCCTTCGTCATGCCGCCGGAGTGCCCTTACGTCCCGGTCGTGGATGAAAGCAAGTGCAATCTCTGCCGCGCCTGCGAAAAGGCTTGCATCTACGACGTATTCAGGATGGAGGCCGAAAAGGAGGGTATCAGCGTTGATGAAAGCAGATGCTGGAGCTGCGGGTTCTGTGTCGGTATCTGTCCCGGGGGCGCCATCGAGCTGAGGGACCGGCGGTACAGGGAAAGGGTCATCTGGAACAACCAGGGGACGGCGATCCCTTTCCAGTGAAAGGCCGGGTGGACCTTTTCCCTTCCATGTGGAAACTCCCGGGGGCGAGAAAAACGTTTACCAAGCGGAGACTAAACTACTATCGGCTGAAGCCGATAGCTTTAAGGGCCAAGGGGCCAAGTGAAAATCATTTTTCCCTTAAATCCCGATTTCTCACTCGAACCCTGGACCCCTTGAATCCTTGAACCCTACTCAAAAAAACAATCAGACCAAAGTCTTCGCCTGAAGGCGAGGGATTTTCTCCCATTCCCAGTATGGGACATTAAAAGGGGTCTCATCCCCGAAATATCCCTCGGAAAGATATGAAAATCCTTGCTACTCAAAGAATCGGGAAAAGGACCCACCGCTTAGTCAAGGATGAATCTGGACCCCACGCTGTTCAGGATAAAGGCCTCGGGGAAGGCCTCTGAAAACCTTCCGACGGCCTTCCATCCCGTGCAGTGCATAGGGACCAAGACTTTCGGGTCCATGGGCTTCATAGCCTCGACGGTCTTCTCGATGACGGGTTCAAAGACCGGACCTGAAAGGTGAAAACCCCCGATGATCGTATGGATCGTCTCGATGCCCGTGATCTTTTTTCCATAAAGAACCGTATTGATAATCCCCGAGTGGGCGCAACCCGAGACCACGACCAGTCCCTTGTCCTTCAAATGGATCACCAGGGACTGGTCGTCCCGAATGGGATCTTGTTCTTCTTTTCCTTCCCTCTCGATGACCGCAGCGGGGAATCCTTTCTCGAAATCGGTAGTCCTCTCCACCTCCCCTGTAACCAGGATCATGTCTCCCGCCAGCAGAACGGGGGCTTCGGATTCCTGGATGCGGGCCCCTCTCTTCTCTAATTCATCCCTCTTCAGGGTATCAGGGAAGAGAAGTCTGCGCCCGTCCTCGAGTTTCAGGTACCGGGGGGCATAAAAGGCTGCGGGATGCACCACCAGGGGCACGGGGCCAGGATGATCTTCGAGGATGGGATAAAGGGCCCCGGTATGGTCCATATGCCCATGGCTCAGGACGATGGCCTCCACCTCCCCCAGGTCGACCCCCAGGAGCCGGATATTGTGTGGAACCCCTATGGCCGTGTGTCCGGTATCAAAGAGAACGGTATGTCTCTCTCCTTTCCCAAACACTGTTACGAGCAGAGAGAGACCGTGCTCGGCCACCAGGGTGTCTTCAGAAATCATCCCGTCCCTCTCTGTGGATGGCCTAGTCACCACATCCCCGCTCCTCAGAAGCAGGTCCACATAATTGTCCATAAGGGTCAGGATTTCTACACGCTCCGCCGCCTTTAGAGAGAAATGGCCTTGGTTCATTCCCATCCTCCTTTCATCCCAAACTATGCATTAATAATGAAATTGATCTTTATTGCAATATGTTAAAGCATTCTGACAGCACCCGATGGGTGAAGGGTAAAGGGATGTTCCCTCCGCTACGTTCGCGCCAAACAGCCGGCGGGCAAGCGTTCATGCAAATTTGGGTTCATCTCAGGATTTCTCCCGGTTTCATTTACCCTTTATTTTACGCGCCTTCTGCTTTTGAATCCCGGTCAATTCTTCCCAGAGGGCATCAACCTGCCTCCGGGTCTCCTCCAGGCTGTGTTCGTTGTGAATGACATAGTCGGCATACCCCACCTTCTCTTCGATAGGAAGCTGGGCCTTGAGGATGTTTTCGGCCTGCTCCACCGTGATTCCGTCCCGTTCCACCAGCCGCTCGATCTGCTTCTCTCTGGGGGTGTAAACAAGCAGGACCTTGTGGTAAAGATACTGGAGGTTCAACTCGATCAGCAACGGGATCTCCACCTGGATGACCGCCCCCGGGTTTTCTCTTGCCAACCGGTTGACCTTCTCCCGAAAGGCCTCATCGATCCTGGGATGGGTAAAGCTTTCCAGCTTCTTTCGCTTTTCCATGTCCCTGAATACAATATCCGACAACTTCTTGCGGTCAATGGTCCCGTCCTCCCCCAAAACCTGCTTCCCGAAGTAGTCCACGATGTCCCTCCAGGCCGGTCTTCCCGGGCGGACTACTTCTCTTGCCAAGTCGTCGAAGTTAATGAGGGGCGCCCCCTTCTCCTCCAGCATCCTCGTCACGGTGCTCTTTCCCGTGGCGATACCGCCCGTTACGGCCAGGAGCAGCCGGTCGTCCTTTCCCCTCACCTCTTCCAGCTTCTCCAGGGCCCCGTATGCCGGAGGAAAGGCATCGGTGAGATCCATTTCAGGACCCGCGTAGCTGATCGGGTACCTGACGCCTCTGCGGTAGAGGGCTTCCATCCCCCGGAGGGCCTTTTCCATCATCCCGGCCGGCAGTGCCATGACCAGATCCTCGTCCCGGGCATGGCCGTACCTCCGCTCCCCGTAACAAGGGATGGCCAGGGAGGGCCGGCCGGTCAAGTAGCAACGGGCGATGGCATCGGAGCAGGAAGACTCCCCCACGCAATGAAAAGTCATGACTTCGTAGTTTTCAAACTGGAGGGAATTGATGAGGAGCATGATTTGGGCCGGATTGGCGTATATCAGCACGATGTCCGGGTCAAAGGGATTGTAGACAAGGGGCGCCAGGGCCACGGCCTCGTAACGTCCCAGCGGAAGGCGGGGAATGGACTCCTCGTATTTCCTACCCTCTTCCTTGGTCCGGGTCCAGACGATACTCCGGAAAGTGCCGTCCTTGTAATAGTCCGGTGTATCCGCCAGCCCTATAACGGACGGGCACATGGGGGAGGGAAAGTCGTCCCGCTCCGCCCCGACTGTCCAATCGGCATTTCGGACCAGGGTGATCATCTGGCAAAGCGTCACCTTGTGCTTCATACGCCGCATGAAGGGAATCTTCTCAAGATCCCCTTTCTTCTCAAGCATTTTGAAGGCAACGGGGAAGGAGGTCAGCCTCATCAATTGCTCCATCCTTCTGATAAGCGTTCCCCAATCCGGGCCTTTCAACCCCTTCGCCATTTCCTTTCCTCCATTGGATTCTGTACTTTTATTCCCTTCCGGAACGGTGCCCGGAAAAACTTGCGCTTCCCCGGCCCTTTGGGTGTTCCCGGAACCTGTTGCTGCCCTGTTTCTCCGGGCCTCACCCCCCCCGGCAACCTTCTCATGCTTTACAGGCGGCGGCCAAGCCTTTTCGGTAGGCTACGGGAGAGAAATCCCCCTCCCTCAAGGCCCGGACCAGGTCCTTCTCGTTACGAATCGAGCGGCCGAATCGCGTCGCGTAAAGCCCCACCTCCTCCACCTCGTGGGCATCGCTCCCCCCCGTAACAGGAAGCCCGATCACCTCCGCAACACGGGATGCCAGGGCGTTCTCCCTTTCCGTAACCTTGCCGTTCAGGGTCTCCAGGGCATCCACGAATTGAAAAAGCCTTCGTTTTCCAGCCTCTTCCGGCGTCAGGCCGAGATCCCCGGCCCCGAAGACCAGAAAACCCCTGAAGGGATGGGCGGCCACCATGAACCCGCCGGCCTCTCTGACCTTTTCCCGCAAGGCCTCCAGTGTGATGAGTCCCCGGATGTCCTCATCGAGTCCGAAGACCAGGATGTCCCCCTGCTCCGTGGTGATCTCGTTCCCTCTCAAGACCATGAAACCGTGTTTCCGGGAGAGGGCTTCACATTCTTCCGCCCGCCAGAGATGATTGTGGTCGGTCAGGCAAATCCCGTCCAGCCCGATCCGACGCGCCTCTTCTATGAGGGCATCCACGGATGCCGAACTGCAGGGAGAGCCCTGGGCGGTGTGAACGTGAAGATCGATGATAGTTCCCCCGACCGTATCCTTCAGGGTTTTCCCAGGGGAGACCGTCCCTGGGACACCCCCTTCAAGAGTGCCCGAATCCGCTCCCCCGGATGACTCCGAGGTCTCCCCGGCCTTTTCCTCCACCGGATCCCCTCCGGCTTGCCCCACGGCCTCCCGGGCGCAGTGGCAACATTCGAGGAGCAGGTTGGCGAAATGGCGACAGGCCTTCCGCCCGATCACCTTCTGGACCCTTCCCTTGAATCCCTCTTCCATGATCCTGAAACCCACCGCCCCTTCAAGGAGTGGAATCGCCCTGTGACACTCCGGCGTCGTCCAGCGGGTCCACCTGCCCTTGATGGCAAGGATTTCCATCTGGGGGATCCCCACGGAGAGATCCAGCTCCAGCCCGTAGATATCATCCTCCAGGACCCCGTGAACTTTCAGGCTCCCTTCTCCTTCCCTGGTGACCGTGACCAGCTTGTTCCTCATGAACCTGAGCATGGTGTTCTCCCGGCACTCCTCCCTATCTCTCGTCGACGGGTTCAAGCCCTTCAACCAGTGAACTACCCGGTGCATAAGCAGCGCATCGATTGACCAGCCTCAGGTTCTCCCTGGCCATCCCTGCATAGAACTTCCGGGCTTCCTCGACGTCTTGGGGGGCCTTTTTCAGGGTCTCCTTGGTGAAGGTCAAGATCACCCCGTGGCAGCATTCTTCCACCATAAAGGCCAACTGTTTCACCCCCTCGTCCTCTCCCAGCAATCCCCTGATGATCTTTCCCATTCCTGGGCCCACACGGATTCCCACCACCTTCTTTAAGGTTCCCACAGCCTCTGAAAGGGCTTTCCCATCACTCCTATAAACTTCCCCCTTGGCGGCCAGCACCTCCAGGTCCGGAAGCTTTACCCTGATCTCCACGAAGACGTCCAAGCCCGTGTCCTGAAGGCGGCACCAGGCCCTCAGCATCTTCTCATCTACTTGCTCAACACTCGTGCAGCGGTTCCTGCAAAAAGCCACCAAGCCACCCATGAGGCCGAACTCCTTTCATTCGTCTTTCCTCGGGAACGCCACTCCCGGACGCTATCCCAGCCTCCGGCCGGCAGGAAAGACCATTTCAACTGGTGCCCATCCACGAACTAACGCCCCTTCCACACAGGCTTCCTCTTTTCAAGAAAGGCCAGGACCCCTTCCTGGGCATCCTCCGTCATACAGAGACTTGCGAACACCTCGTTTGTATATTCCAGCGCCTTGGCGAATTCAAGGTCGGACATGCCATAAAAGGCCTGTTTACCCATTTGAAGGGCCACAGGGCTTTTCGAGGCCAGCTTTTCCGCCAGGGCCATGGTCTCCTCCTCAAGCCTGTCCTTGGGGACCACTCGGTTCACCAGTCCCCAGCGTTCCGCTTCCTCGGCATCGATCAAATCTCCGGTCATCAGCAACTCTAGGCACCGCTTCCTGCCGAGGGACCGGGAGAGGGGAACCGCGGGTCCCATACAGAAAAGTCCCACGTTTACGGCCGTGGCTCCGATCTTTGTTCCTTCCGCCACGATCGCCAGGTCGGCGGCGGCCAGCAGCCCCACCCCGTTTGCAACGGCATAGCCCTGGGCGGAGACGATCACCGGTCTTTTCATCCCGGCAATGACCAGGAAGACCCGTTCCATGGCCCGGATCCACTCCCTGTATTCCGGGAGCGATTTTCCGAAAAAATCCTTGAGATCGATGCCCGTGCAAAATGCCTTGCCAGTACCGTTGACGACCACGACCCGAACCTCTTCCCTCCGGTCCATTTCTTCCAGGATCCGGCATAGCCCCTCCGCCAGGGACCGGTCAAAGGTGTTGAACTGCTCCGGCCGATTGAGGGAAATCACGCCCACATGGCCCCTTGTCTCCACCAGAATACTTTCATCGGACATCATCATGACCTTCCCCCTCCTGGTCTACCTAGTGTCCATCCATAAATGAGAACATTTATGGATGGACACTACCTAAAATTACCGCTTCCTTGTACCCGTGCGGTTCTAATGCCCCCCCGGAAATCCTTCCGCCGCTACAAGGGAACCAAACACATGCGCCGCGCCCGCAGGTAATGTTTCGGGATCCGGTCCTGGGCGGCACCCCATGCCCCCAGGAAAGGAAAGACAAAAACGTCCCCCGCTTTGATCCCCCCATAAGCGCCCGCAAAAGGTCGGCCTATTCCTCCAGTAGGACCCCGCCCGGCCCATTCAAGGATCCCAAAGGGATCGCCGCCCCCTTCTTTTATATCCCCTTCCCGTACCAAGAGCAATCCGGAGGCTTCGAATGCCCGGATTCCGGGATCGAGCCACAGATCGAAATCCGGGAAGATTTCTCTCACCATTTCAAGGACCTCGGCCGTTGGGGCCTGGGCCACCCTTCCCGTTTCATCCTTTCGCAAAACCACCGCACCCTCCCCCAAAACAATGAGTCGTTCTCCTGGAACAGCGGAAGACAGGTCCGACATCCAATCGACCGTCTCCCTCGGGATTCCCTCCCTCAAAACCCCGTCCAAGCCTTTCAGGTAAAAACCCATCCAGGAAACGGGAAACTCCTTCAGGCCCCGGATCACCCTTTCTACGCCCTTTCTTACCGACACCCCCGAAATATCCTCTTCGCGCCGGGATCCAAGATCCAAGCTCACGAAGATCCAGGCACCTTCAGGACCACCGGAGAGATCTTCGAGTCGAACGGCCTCATCCAGGACCCGGCAGATACAGGCGGTGAGAAGTTCCGGGACCGGCCCGTCCATCTCGCCCCCCTGGACCAGGAGAACCCGGCTTCCCCCAAGATTCGACAGGGACATTGAGAGTCGCTTGGTTTCCCGGGTGGAGGTGCAGGTGAAGCCGGCGCCCATACGAAGGGCCTTGTCCAGGATATCCGGGTGAAAGCCGATCCCACAAGGGAAGAAAACCTCCTTTACATCTTCTAAGTATAGGAAATCAAACAGGATGTCATTGATAGTCTCCTCGTTGTATACCATACAGGGTGTAGTACTACGTCCCGCAATTTCCAGGAGTTCATCGTATCTCTCTCTCCACCAAGCGCCCCTTTGGGCAACAGAATGCAAAAGATTTCCAGAGTCAGGGTGTTTTTCATTCATGGTCAAGATAAGGGACCTTGGATCCAGCAGAGCCGGGACTCCCCGATCTCTCCGACCCTCCCGAAAAAGCAGGAGATCCCATCCAGTTTCGGGAAGATGCAGGCACGGGCCCCATGCTGTCTCCTTGAAAAAGAATCTGTATGGGTTTTTTCAGGCTAATACGTAGCCCCGATCCTGTCAAAGGATCATGTTTGACATGTCTTATCAAGAAGGGCAAGCGGATCAGACATGCGCTCCCCTTTGCCTTAACAACCACCCACGGGAACAATTTTGGGGTCCTTGCATCTGACCAAATTTTGCCATGGTCGGACAAAATTTTTCTAAAAATGCAGTTTCAGTGCATCCCATTTTCTCTCTGTGATTCTTCATCCCATTGATTGAACCGGGTATCAGGCCTCTTCCAGTCCTGGCATATCTCTTGCTCATCCAGGCTTTTTGCCAGTAAACATGTCCCTTTCAGGCGATATGAGCTGGAAGGGGCTGGCACACAGGATCCAGAAGGAGGAATATGAATGACCAGAATTTTCAATTCCGACCTAAGAGACAGTGCGACCCTTGAACATCCAGATCCCTTTCCTGTTCATAAGCTTAAGAGGGTGGACCGGCCTACAACTTTTATTGACGAAGCCAAGGTTCAACGGGTATCAGAGCGGGATGGGGGGTTTTACAGGGCCGGACACGGAGAATTCGGCCCAAGGCTTGAAAAGGAGTACAAGCGCTTTGTAACAAAGCACCCCCTCTCAGGTGCCCTTGATGCCATGACGGGCTATCTGGGTGAACTCGTTGAACCCCCGAAAGAAGAAATAGACTATTCAGGCACCGCGTGGGGCGCCTCATCCTGGGCGCCTATGCCTCAAGTGGCGAAGAAACAGGCCCCCGGCACGGATGATCCGCAGAGGATGGCAAGGCATATAAAGGAAGTCTGCTACTTCCTGAGGGCGGACCTGGTCGGCATTTGCAAACTCCCACCCTATGCCGTTTTCAGCCACCGGAAGGCTGACGGTGCACCCGTGGAATGTAACCACAAATACGCCATCGCCGTCCTGGTGGATCAGGACTGGCGAACCTCTTCGGCCACCAATGGGCATGACTGGATCAGCAATTCCATGAGTTTCCTGTCCTATTCCACGACCGCCTTCATCACCTGTATCGTGGCTGACTATATCCGGAGGCTAGGCTATCCCGCGAGGGCCCATCACGCCATGAATTACCAGGTGGTGGTCCCCCCGATCCTCCTCTGGGCGGGTCTGGGAGAGATGTGCAGGATTGGGGATATCGTCTTGAATCCTTTCCTGGGGCCCCGCTTCAAGGCAGGGATTATAACGACTGATCTTCCTTTGGCCGTAGACAAACCCATCGATTTCGGTCTCCAGGATTTCTGTTCCAAGTGCGGGAAGTGCGCCCGGGAATGCCCGTCCCAGGCCATCAGTTACGGCGATAAGGAGATGTATAACGGGTACATGAAATGGATGAACGACGTTGAGAAGTGTACCGCCATGAGGGTCGGTAACCCTAACGGTTCCGGTTGCGGGACCTGCATTAAGGTGTGCCCGTGGAACAAACCATATACCTTGTTCCACAGGGCCATAAGCTGGACCATGACCCATGTGCCCTTTGCCAGGCGTTTCGGAATATGGGGTGACGATCTTATGGGTTATGGGAAGGCGGACAAGAGAAGGAAATGGTGGCTTGACTTTGAAGAAATAGATGGGGAACTAAGGGTGCCGTCCCCTCCGCATGAGGAATGAACAGGCTTTACTCGGAACACCCTGATTTTCCCGAAACAAAAGGGAGACTGAATCGCAATTTCCCAACAGAATCAAATCAGATGTTCACCCACCCTCTACTACTACAACACCCTCCGGCCCGGCCAAGGGTTCAGGGTTCAAGGGTTCAAGTGAAAATCATTTCAGCTCAAATCCGTTTTTCTCACTCGATCCCTTGAATCCTTGAATCCTATTGAAGAAACAATCGAACTGAAGTCTTTGTCTGAAGACGCAGGTTTCTCCCATTCCCAGAATGGGACAATAAATTCCTTGCCTTCACTTGAGATGCCGTCTGTGTTAGAGATAAATTAAGAGGTCCCTGATTGAGATTTTCCTTTCGATAATGGAGGAATCATCATGGCCGGGGGGTATACGGGAAAGCTTGGGTTTATCGACCTTTCCACCGGGAAGGTCCGGGTCGAACGGGCGGATCAAAGTCTATACCGTGATTTCATCGGTGGCTACGGCATTGGAGTCCGCATTCTTTACGAGCGTCAGGAAAAAGGCGCGGATCCCTTGGGACCCGGGAACATCCTGGGTTTCACGACCGGGCCCCTCACAGGAACAAGGGCCCCCAGCGGCGCGCGCTATATGGCCGTCTGCAAATCTCCTCTCACAGGGGGGTGGGGAGATGCCAATTCGGGGGGATACTTCGGAAGTGCCTTAAAGGCCGCTGGATGGGATGCCCTCTTTTTTACGGGGCAAGCCACAGACCCCAAGTTTCTCCTAGTCACCGATGATCGGCTCGAACTCATGGACGCGTCCCATCTCTGGGGAAAGGACACGATCGAAACCGAGGAGTTCCTCCAGGGGGAATTCGGCGGCCCCGGGACAAGGGTCGCCTGCATCGGGCCCGCCTCCGAAAAACTCTCCCTGATCAGCGGAATCGTCAACGACAAGGGCCGGATAGCCGCGCGCTCCGGTGTTGGAGCCGTGATGGGTTCCAAGCGCCTCAAGGCGGTGGTCGTACGGGGCACAGGGAAGGTCGCTGTCGCCGACGCCGGGGCCTTGGATCGGTTGCGCCGCCGGTTCTTGGAGAATCTTCGTGAGGCCCGTGGTTTTCCCTCCGCACTCACCCAATACGGCACGGGGGGGCTTACCGGCCCGCTGGTGTCCAGCGGAGCGACCCCCATCAAGAACTGGCTCGAGGCCGGGGAAAAGGCCTTTCCAGGGGTTGAAAGGATCGCAGACGGCGACAGGCTGATCCAATACCAGAAGAAGCGGTATGGATGCGCCAACTGCCCGATCGCCTGCGGAGGTATCCTGTCCGTTTCTGATGGCCCCTATCCCCTGGAGCACCTGCACAAGCCGGAGTACGAAACCCTGGCTGCCCTTGGAGCGATGTGCCTCAATGACGATCTTCACGCCCTCTTCAAGATGACGGACATGTGCAACCGAAGCGGACTGGACACCATTTCGGCAGGCACCGTGCTCTCCTTCGCCATGGAGTGCTTCGAGAAGGGAATCCTGACAGAGACCGATACCGATGGAATCGGGCTCAGGTGGGGAGACGCGGAGGCCATGATCCAAATGCTCCGGAAAATCATAGCACGCGAGGGCATCGGTGATATCCTGGCAGACGGGGTGCGCGTGGCGGCCGAAAAGATCGGGAAGGGATCCGGGGTCTTGGCCGTCCATGTGGGGGGACAGGAGCCCGGCATGCACAATCCCCTCTTCCTGCCCGGCAGGGGAACGGGTTACCTGTGCGATCCCACACCGGGGAGGCACACCGCCACTCCCATGGCCCGCATCGATGCGGGACCGGGGGCCATTGCGCCCTATCCAGAGCTGGAATTTCACGGTCACGAGCGGTACGAATATCGGAGCAAGGGCAAGCCCAGCGCCGTGTCCTCCTGTTACTGGCAGGTGGGGACCTGCGCCGGGGCCTGTCTGTTTCCGGTCATCTTCTTTGGAAATTTTCCCCTGCTGGAGTACTTAAACGCTGTAACGGGGTGGGACATGGACATCCCTGAGGTCCTCGAGACCGGCGCCCGAATTCAAACCCTGAGGCAATGCTTCAATCTGAGGGAAGGTGTGGAGCCTTCCCGCATACGGTTGCATCCCAGGATGATGGGAGACCCACCCCACCGGGAAGGCCCGTTGACAGGGGTTGTTATTGATGCCGATGCTCTTGCCTCGGAATACCGCAAGGCCATGGGATGGGACCCTGAAACCGGTCGTCCCCTAAAGGATACCTTGGACAGGCTCGGCCTGGGAGACCTGGTGTCTGAATCTGATCTCGACACAGGACAGAGCTCATAATCCCGGCGTCCATACCTGATAAAAACCCACTTTTGGCTCTCGCGCGACCCATGGTTCTAGAAATCCCGAAAGGGAATGAGTTCCTCATGAGAATCTGGGCTGACATTGTGGAAGTCGAAAATTTCCAAGACCATGACTTAAAGCCAGAGAAAAGGCGGTTCCACTTCGGCACCCCTATACTCTGACTGACAGCCGCAGCGTTATTATCCATAGTCTTAACGATTCCCAATATCGATTTTAAATAGTGTCCATCCATAAATGAGAAAATTTGTGCAAGGTCAAGGAAGGCGAAAATTTTAACCGCAGGAATACATTGAAGTATTTTGAGGATTAAAATTTGAGCCTGACCTGTCTGCCGGCAGGCGCAGAGATTGCGGAAATTGGCCATTTATGGATGGACACTAAATAATGTTCAGTCAATAACTGCTTTGAGAGGAAGGCGTGTTACGTCTCCCCTTTACACGCATCCTCAAGCTGGCTGTTATACATTTGCAATATTAACAATTTGACAAACAGGAGAATTGAAACAATGAAAGTAAATCCGGATTTTATCGCACCCTGTGGCCTTTATTGCGGAGTTTGTGCGATTTATATTGCACACCGCGATAATAATCAAAAACTAAAAGAGCGTTTAGTGAATCTTTACAAAGGAGGAGTTCCAGACAAGGGCACTCTCCCTAATAGTGAAAATCTTTCAGCAGAAGATATACGATGCAATGGGTGCCTGTCTAACGATCGGTTTATGCATTGCGAGCAGTGTGAAATCAGGGCCTGCACAAGGGAGAAAGGTTACACCGGATGTCATCAATGCGATGAATTTCCTTGTCAGTATATTGAAAATTTTCCCATGGCTGTTGGCAAAAAAGTTATTTTGCGGGCCATTCCGTATTGGCGAGAGGTGGGTACTGAAAAATGGATTCAAGATGAAGAAGCCCGCTATATTTGTCCGGAATGCGGTAATAAAGTTTTCCGGGGCGTTGTAAGATGCAATCAATGTAAAACGAAGCTGGATCTGGACTAGTTTGCTGTTTCTTCCCGGATCAGTTTCGCTCGCTTATTTCTTTTGGGATAATTTGCTCACGAGATGAACCACTTTCTTCTCTAATGCTTTTATCCGGGGGGTTTTCTTTTTCTGAAAACAAGAAGGGCCGAGATTTTCAAAGAACGCCTTCTTTCAGTGATGAAATACTGAAGGGCAATACCCATCCTGGTCCCATAAATCCGAGACCCACGCCTTATCTTGCCTAAATCCCTTTCTCAGGTTATGAACGGCGCGGTCTCCTGCCGGGTCCTGACAACCCGATTCGTTCCGTTGGTGAGCGAAAAGGGAGCGCGCGTTAAAGGCCATCCATTAAAAAGCACCCCCATCATAAAAATTCATTATTCTAAAATTTTCCTTGACATATGTTTGCTGTGAGTGTACGGTGCTTTTACTATGAATCAGGTGGAACAGATAAGTCGGGAGTTAGAAAAGACGATAGCCCGCAAGGTTAGGGAACTTAGAAGCGCCAAAAATTGGTCTTTGGATAAGCTTGCCTCCTTGACGGGTCTCTCCAAAAGCTATCTATCACAAATTGAAAACTGCGAGAAGACTCCTACGATATCGACATTAACCAAGATTGCCTATTCGTTGAAAGTGAATGTCCAAACCCTTATGGGAGAGGAAACCACAACCCCAAAGCCTGTAAAGCTCTCTATTATCAAACCTTCGCAGCGACGTACTATTATTCGCAACGGCACACCCATGGGCTATGAGTATGAATCCCTGACCCATAAAAAAACAGATCGAATCATGGATGGATATTTACTAACGGCAGGCTTTGATCTGCCTGAGGAGCCTTTTGTCCATGAAGGACAGGAATTGGTTTTCATGCTGGAAGGGACCCAGGAATTTATCTATGACGGCCAATCCCACATCGTTTCTGCGGGCGATTGTCTTTATTTCGACTCGGACCGACCGCATATGTCCCGAAGTATCGGCGATCGTCCGGCGCGGTTTTTGGTGGTCTTCTGCAACCCTCGCAATTTCTAAGGCTAATTTTTTTTGCCGATAGCGTTTGCTGACGGCAAACACAATCCAACACGAAAGTTCTTATCATGAAAAACACGATCCTTTTGCAAAAGTACATCAAAGAGCCAGAGATTCTCGTTATGCCGGGAGCCCACGATGCCCTGAGCGCCCATATAATCGCCCTTTGCGGTTTCAAGGCGTTCACAATCGGAGGCTATTCAGTCAGCGCTTCTCTGCTGGGCAAACCGGATGTATCCCTTTTGACGCTGACTGAGATGGCGGATTGTGTCGCGCGTATGGTGGAGGCCGCTAATTTGCCTGTGTTGGCCGATGGGGACACTGGCCACGGCGGCGTGCTGAACGTAATCCGGACTGTCAAGGAAATGGAGAGGGCCGGCGCGGCGGGTCTGTTCATCGAAGACCAGCTTTTCCCCAAACGCTGTGGACACATGGAAGGTAAACAGGTCGTGGCCCGGGAGGAAATGGTTGCCAAGATCAAGGCAGCGGTGGATGCCAGGGTAGATGATAACCTGGTGATCATGGCCCGCACCGATGCCTTGGCAACCCACGGTCTGGATGAAGCCATTGAACGGGGAAATCTTTACAGGGAAGCAGGAGCTGATCTCATTTTCGTGGAGGCTCCACGCTCGGTGGAAGATATGCGGCGAATAAATCGAGAAATCGATGCCCCGACCCTGGCCAACAACCTGGAAGGGGGCAAAAGCCCTTTGCTGCCGGCAGAGGAACTGGAAAAAATCGGGTACAACGTGGTGGTGTTTCCGGTCTCAGCCACCTATGCGATCGCCAAGGTGATCCGGGAACTAATGCAAGAAATCAAACGCCTGGGAACAACTGCAAACTTTTTGAAGCAAATGACCACTTTCACAGAATTCAATCAACTTATCGGCCTGGAGTCTTTGCGAAACCTGGAACGTGAATACGAAAAGCGAGCACTGACGGTGTTTGACCGTGACAAGTGAAAAGATGCCGTGTGGGCCTTTATATGATAGCAACCGAGCATTCGGTGCAAATCATGACGAACAGAAATTGTTTGCCGAATAGAAACGAAAGGAGGGTTGATATGTTGAAAAATATTTTTAAATGGAAAAACCCAGTCAGTATACAGGTTCTGGTTGTTGTGGTCATCATTCTGGCCACATTCAGCTTGCCTGCTCAGGCTTCGGATGTCGTTAAGCTTCGCTTCTCGACTTACAACCCACCTCGAGGCATGGAAGGCCAGATGGCTCAATGGCTGGCTGAAGAAATCAAGCAACGTAGCAAGGGGCGGATCACTTTTGAAATGTATTTCGGTGGATCCTTGATGAAAGCCAGGGAAACCCTTAGAGGAATCCAGTCCGGCATAGCCGACATGGGTTTCATTTTCGTGCCTTATTACCCCCGCGAACTGCCGGCCTGGACCGTGGCCGAACCGTTCCTGCGGGGACCGGTGGCGCCGGAAAAACGTGCCGCCTTTTTCTGGGAACTTTATGCCGAAGCTCCCGAGTTGAAACAGGCCCTGGACAAATGGAACCAGCGTCTGGTCGCAGTGCACGTATTCGGCAAACATAGCGTGGGCGGCCCCCGGCCCCTCAAAAGCCTGGCGGACTTGAAGGGCCTTAAGGTCCGCTGTGCCGGCGGCTATGATGCTTTGCACATGGCGGCTCTGGGGGCCAATATCGTATTCTGCAAGGGCAGAGAAGTATATTCAGCCATGCAAAAAGGAGCCATCGACGCTAACTATACTCCTCTGACCTCATACTTCAAATACAAACTATATGAGATCGGGAAAAATCACCACTTGCTGGTAATTCCCCAGTTTATAGGGTCGGTGGCCCTTATCACCATGAACCTGGACAGTTTCAACAAATTGTCGCCGCAACAACAAAAAGCTCTCCAGGAAGCCGGACGGAAGTACAGCAAAGTAGAAAGTAGAGAAATACAAGAACTTGAAAAACAATATTCCACCAAGATGACCCAGGCCGGCCTGAAAATGGTTTCTATTTCAAAAAGTGAAGTACTGAAATGGGCTCAAGACTGTGAAGCTAGAAGCAAAGACAAATGGCTCGAAAAAACCAAGGGCAAAGCCGGCGGGCAGGCGCTCCTGGACAAAGCTGAACGCCTATTGAAAAAATATCAGGACTAAAATTCCCATGTTAATCAAAATGTTAGGCACATTGGGTGGCTTGGCTATCGGGGCCATGATGCTGCTTATCCTGGCAGAAGTGCTAAGTCGGTTGTTCCTGGGTAGCTCCATCGAAGGTACCATCGAGATCGTGGGGATGTCCCTTGCCTTGGCCGTTTTTTTGGGGTTTGCTCCTTGCGAGCAAAGTCATGACCATGTGCGGGTTGAATTGTTGCGGTCGCGCCTCAAACAGCGTCCTCAACTGGCTCTGGATATAGCGACCTATCTGCTTGCACTCTTAACTGTCGGGGTGATGACCTGGCAGGTGGGGCTGGACGCTTATTCCTCCTTATTGGCCAGGGAGGTTTTACCGGGAGCCGAATTGGAAGTACCCGTTTACCCGGCCAAAATCAGTGCCTTTATAGGATTTATGGCCTTTGGCGGACAACTTTTGATCAACCTTTGCAAACTTTTTCGTAACGTTCAAAAGTTGTGGCATGGCCCTGATGGGCAGTATTATTTCAGGCCCCGGAACCGAGCGGTCCTTTTCGGCACGGCGTGAGCAGGGGGGCGTCATGTGCGAGAATCGTCGGAGCACATGACGCCCCCCTGCGGCGTTTGACCCATCGGCGTTGTCTTTTGGGTGCGCAGCCGAAATTTTCCTTGCAAAAAAGTCACGGTCTCCTTCATAGGTTTATATCGGCAAATATGAACCTGAACGAAGAGAGACCGTGATGGAACAACAAATTCATATTACACTCCAGTTCGATCTTGCAATTGGAAAAGTGAACCTCAATGAAATCGTCTACCGATTGGAGCAGTTGAAAAACCCCTTGATGCTGGAAATACTTAAAGCGATATTAACAGGTTATGACGATCTGATCGCAGACCGGTTAAGCCCTCAGCGCGGTGTCATGACTCCGAGCAAAATGCGCAAAGGTCTCGGACGTCATGTACGAAAGGGGGATCCGGAAAAGCGCTTCTGTCATGGCCGCTGCATCCGCAAACGAGGCTATCGCAACGATCCGCGCGTGGTCTCCACGG